>CAMZAI010000018.1 GCA_947304065.1 uncultured Clostridia bacterium
CACGACCTATTGATTACGAATCAATCGCTCTACCGACTGAGCTATCCCAGCACACAGTGAGAAATCGTCTCACGCAATTAGTTATAATACATTGTTTTGCGGTCGGTGTCAACCATAAAAATGCAGCATGGGCGGCAGGCGGGAAGACGGATATTTTACTGATTTTTTATTCGACAAGCAGTTCGATAAGGTATATACTGATTTCAAATTATTTTATTTGCGTACGGAGGAAAAAATGATCTATTTTCGTTCGGATTACAGCCAGGGTGCACATCCTAAGGTAATGGAGGCTCTCGCGAATACCAACCTTGAGCATACAGACGGATACTGCATGGATCCGCACTGTGAGAACGCGGCGCGCATGATCCGCGAGCTGATCGGTATCGAGGACTGCGCTGTCCACATGATGGTGGGAGGCACTCCGTGCAACGTAACGGTGATCGCAGCGGCGCTCAGACCCTATGAATCGGTGATAGCCGCGCGCTCGGGACATATCTACAAGCACGAGACGGGAGCGGTGGAAGGCACGGGACACCGTGTGACCGCTATGGACAGCCCGGACGGGAAGCTCACTCCCGGGCTGATAGATCTGGCTATGGAGGAGTACGACGATGAGCACACCGTACTGCCGCGCATGGCTTATATCTCCCAGCCGACCGAGATCGGCTCTCTCTACAGTAGGGCCGAGCTGACGGCGCTCAGAAAAAAGTGCGACGAAAAGAACCTGCTCCTGTATGTGGACGGCGCGAGACTCGGTTCGGCGCTGACTTCGGAGGAGAACGACCTGCCAATCAATGAGCTGGCTAAGCTGTGCGACGCTTTTTATATCGGAGGCACAAAGAACGGTGCGCTGTTCGGAGAAGCGCTCGTTATCCTCAATAAGGCAATGGACGATCATTTCCGCTTCATGATAAAGCGTCAGTGCGGGATGCTCGCAAAGGGCAGGCTGATCGGAGTCCAGTTCGAGGCACTGCTCGAAGGCGGAAAGGACAGCATATATTTTAAGATGGCGGCGCATGCCAACAGCCTCGCAAAGAAACTGAGAGACGGGCTGGCCGGGCTGGGCGTAAAGTTTTACTCCGAATCGCAGACAAACCAGATATTCCCCGTACTGCCCGCGCCTGTCGTCAAAGAGCTCGAAAAGGATTTCTTTTTCTACGAATGGGCTCCCGAAAAAGAGGGCATGATCCCAATCCGTCTGGTGACCGGATGGGGGAGCGACGCATCGGACGTCGATGCTTTTCTGCAAAAGACCGGGGAACTGCTCGGCAGATGAAACCCGTTTGTGCGTGATATGAAAGGAAAGGTTCGGCACACAGCGCATCGGAAAACTAACGGAGGATATCTATTCCCAGTTTTTCTGCCAGTGCGGCGGACGCCGCGTTGTCAGGCGAGATTCTGGCCTCGAAACGCTCAAACCCGCATTCGCGGCCGTATTCGAGGGCAGCGGAGCATGCTTCGTAAGCATAGCCCTGCATCCGGTACGGAGGAAGTATCGCATAGCTTAATTCACCGGTCTGAGAGGCCGAACCGTTGATCAGACCCACCAGACCTATACAGGTCCCGGATCTCTGTATGCATTCATCGATGCTGCTGCAGTCCGGGACCTTTAAAAATATCCCGAAGTTGCCGTAGCCGTAGAAACCGTACTGGTATTTTATGTACGCGCGGTGGAACTCAAAGAATTCTTCCCGGGAGAGATCTCCGGGGTTGTCGCCCGGCATGAAGGAACCGCATTCGCGGAATATTTTCCGGAAGATCTCGGACTCATCGATCCTGAATTCACGTATCACGAGCCGCTCGGTTATATCAACGAGGCCGGCAGGCCAGTTTTCGCCGCTCAGCGAATACAGCTGCGTCCGTACTTTGTCGGGAGCGGTGTTTTTCTCCATGGCTGACCTCCTTTTGGCATATCCGGCGCTCCCACAGGACCTTTTCTTTCGCGATCCGTATTGAAAAGAGCGCACCCGAAATGTAAAATAATACATAAATACAGTAACATCATAGCACGGAAGGAGTATTCGTCAACAGCATGGAGATAGAGAAGAAACTTTTGATAAATTATCTGCCCGGAGATCTGAGGCAGTTTGAAAAGCGCGAGATCGAGCAGGGTTATCTCTGCACAAGCCCGACCCTGCGCATCAGGAAGAGCAACGACGATTATATCCTGACGTACAAGAAAAAGTCGGACAAGGCGGCTAAGGACGGCACTATCTGCAACACCGAGATAGAGGCCGAGCTTGACGAGGAGTCATACCTGCATTTAAGGGAGAAACTGGATACCGCGCCGCTCTCGAAGACACGCTATCTGATCCCTCTCGGGACCTGCGGGGAGAACTGCCCCGGAGTTAACGCAGAGGATGCGGACAAAAAACTGAAGGCGGAGCTGGACGTATTTCACGGACATCTTGAGGGCCTTATATATACCGAGGTTGAATTCCCGAGCGTGGACGCGGCAGAGCGTTTTGTGAAGCCGGACTGGATCGGAGAGGACGTGTCGGCGGACAGGAGACTGAGGAATTCGCATCTGGCGGAGCTGACCGACTCATCGTCGCTCGCGGACCTCATCGCAAAGAGCCCGAAGCTGTAAAAAAAGCTTGCATGAGAGCTTCATTTGTGTAATCATTACATAATAATGGATTTTTATAAATGTGCCGGGAGGGCGCAGGAAGGTAAGGAAAAATATATGGCAAAACTGACCATTCCTCAGAACTACGATGCAGGGCTCGGGATCAAGGAGACCCAGCACGCGATCAAGTATATCAAGGACCATTTCGAGAGACAGCTCGCGAAGCAGCTCAATCTTACGCGTGTTTCCGCGCCTCTGTTCGTTACTCCCGAATCCGGTCTGAACGACAACCTGAACGGCGTTGAGCGTCCCGTAGGCTTTGATATCCAGGACCTCGGCGGCAAAAAGGTTGAGGTAGTTCATTCGCTCGCGAAGTGGAAGAGGATGGCTCTTAAGGTATACGGCTTCGGCTACGGCGAGGGCCTGTACACCGATATGACCGCGATCAGACGCGACGAGGAGCTCGACAACCTTCACTCGATCTATGTCGATCAGTGGGACTGGGAGAAGGTTATCTTAAAGGACGAGCGCAATGTCGAGACCCTCAAATATGTTGTAAGACGTATCTTCCAGGCATTGAAGGACACAGAGCATTACATTGCCGACAAGTATCCTTTTATCGGCGAGATCCTTCCCGACGAGATCACTTTCGTGACCACCCAGGAGCTTGAGAACATGTATCCGAACGACACTCCGAAGGAGCGCGAGAACAAGATCGCGAGACTCAAGAGAGCAGTGTTCCTTATGCAGATCGGCGGACCTTTAGCCTCGGGCGAGAAGCACGACGGCCGTGCTCCCGACTATGACGACTGGAGCTTAAACGGCGACATTATCGTATATTATCCCGTTCTGGACTGCGCATTTGAGCTGTCCTCGATGGGTATCCGTGTAGACGAAGACTCTCTCGCGACACAGCTTAAGATGGCGGGCTGCGAGGAAAGAGCCGAGCTTCCGTTCCAGAAGGCTATCCTCAATAAGGAACTGCCTTATACGGTCGGCGGCGGTATCGGCCAGTCCAGAATGTGCATGTATTTCCTGCGCAAGGCGCATATCGGAGAGGTTCATTCCTCCGTATGGCCGGAAGAGATGATCAAAGAAGCCCGCGAGGCAGGCGTGAACATCCTTTAAACGGCGTACGGCCGGAGAACCGGACGCTGCGGGGTATTACAGTTATTATGGGGCTTTGGAATGTGGAAATTGCTGCGTTACCTGAAAAACTATAAAAAAGAGAGCATTATAGGGCCTTTGTTCAAACTGACAGAGGCCATTTTTGAGTTAATAGTGCCGCTTGTCATGTCGGATATCATCGATATCGGCATCGCTCATGAGGATACCCGCTATATTCTCGGAAAGGGCGGATTGCTGCTCTTGTTCGGTTTCGTGGGACTGTGCTGCTCGCTCACGGCCCAGTATTTCGCGGCAAAAGCAGCGATGGGCTTCGGTGCCGAGCTGCGCCACGATATGTTCGACTATTATATGGGCATGACCTATTCCGAGCATGACAGCATCGGCGCAGCAACTCTTATCAACAGACTCAATGTAGACGTCAATCAGGTCCAGGCCGGAGTCAATCTGGCGCTGCGTCTCTTCCTGCGTTCACCCTTCATCGTGGTGGGCGCCGTTATCATGTCATTTACGATCGACGTGCGGCTCGCTCTGATCACGCTTGTTGCGACGCCCGTGATCGCGGTCGTGGTCTATATCATCATGATGAAGACGATCCCGAGATTCATGCAGATGCAGAATAAGCTCGACGATATCCTTGCCGCTTCGAGAGGCAATCTCGCAGGAGTACGGGTTGTCCGCGCCTTCGCGAGACAGGAGAAGGAAAAGGACCGCTTCAACAAGACCACCGACGAGCTCTACGATCTCTCGATCCATACGGGCCATATTTCGGCTCTGCTCAATCCCATTTCCTATGTGCTGCTCAATATCGCGGTCATCATGATGCTCTGGTTCGGAGCGAAGGGCGTGAATACCGGAAGGCTCACGCAGGGACAGGTTATAGCGCTCGTTAATTATCTTTCACAGATACTGCTCGCCCTGATCGCAATGGTCAATCTGATCAACTCGTTCACAAAAGCCGTCGCTTCCGCGGAGAGGATCACTTCCGTATTTGACCCCGAAGAGTTTGAAAAAAAGAAACTGCGGCCCGTTGCGGAGAATCTTACGGAGCTTCCCGATGCGAAGGGCCGGCCGCATATACGCTTTGAAAAGGTCGGATTTACCTATCCCGGAGCCGAGGCTCCGAGCGTCAGCGACATAGATTTCTCCGTGGAGAAGGGCAAAACGCTCGGTATCATAGGTGGTACGGGTGCCGGCAAAACGACGATCATCAACCTGCTCACGGGCTTCTACGACGCGACCGAAGGTCGTGTATTGATAGACGGAACGGATATCAGGGACATCGATAATGCGGAGAAGAGGCGGAGATTCTCATATACTCCGCAGAAGAAGAACCTGTTCAAGGGCACGATCCGCGAAAACCTGCTGTTCGGCCGCGAGGCAACCGACGCGGAGCTTATGAAGGCGCTCGAGATATCACAGGCGGCGGAGTTCGTGAACAAGCCCGGCGTAGGACTCGATTACGCCGTGGAAAAAGGCGGAACAAACCTTTCGGGAGGCCAGCAGCAGAGGCTTACGATCGCACGCGCGCTGGTCGGCTGCAGCGATGTACTGATCCTCGACGACAGCGCGTCGGCGCTTGATTTCGCTACGGATGCGGCTCTCAGGAAAGCGATATCCACACAGCTTCCCGGCATTACACTGATCATCGTTTCACAGAGAGTCGGTTCGCTGATGAACGCGGACAGCATACTCGTGCTCGACGACGGCCGCCAGGCCGGACTCGGAAAGCATGCGGAGCTGCTCGAAAGCTGCGATATTTACAAGGAGATCTACGAATCTCAGACAAAATAGCCTATGAAGAAGCTTATCAAACCTTATTTCGGATATATACTGCTGGTGCTGCTGCTGGCACTGGGAAATGTCGCCGGAGTGCTCTATGCGCCGGTGCTGACCGGTAATGCCATCGACAAGATGCTCGGCGAGGGCAGCGTTATTTTCGAAGGACTGACGAAGATACTCCTGAGCCTGGGTATTGTAATCCTGCTGACTTCGGTCACCCAGTGGCTCATGTCCATAGTGATCAACCGCGTGGCCTTCGATGTGGTGAACAATCTTCGGGACGAGCTGTTCTACAAGCTCCATTCCCTGCCGCTCAAAAGCGTCGACAGGCTCTCCCACGGCGATTACATCAGCATCATGACCACAGATGTCGAGCAGGTCAGCGACGGTCTGATCATGGGCTTTACACATATCTTTACGGGCCTTGTGACCATACTCGGAACGCTCTGTTTCATGCTCTCTATCAATGTGAAGATCACGATCGTGGTGATCGTCATCACGCCTCTTTCAATGTTTGTTTCCTCATTTGTCGCGAAGCATACCTACAAGAGGTTCAAGGAGCAGTCGGCTACGAGAGGCGAGCTCACATCGATCTCCGACGAGATGATCGACGGCTTCAAGACCGTTAAGGCCTTTGCTTACGAGGACACTGCGAGAGAGCGCTTCGACAGGGTCAACGAGCACCTGAAGGAATGCAGCGTCAAGGCCATTTTCTTCTCGGCCCTCACCAATCCCACGACGCGCTTCGTAAACAGCATCGTTTACGCAAGCGTAGGCATCCTCGGCGCTTTCATGGCGATCGAAGGAGCGATCACCGTCGGCCAGCTCAGCTGTCTCTTAAACTACGCAAATCAGTATACGAAGCCCTTCAACGAGATATCGGGCGTTATCACCGAGTTCCAGAGCGCGAGGGCGTCGCTCAACCGTGTAATGGAGTTCCTGGCCATCGAGCCCGAACCTGCAGACGCCGAGGGCAGCAGGGTACTTAACGACGCGGACGGCACCGTGGACATTGACAATATCAGCTTCGCTTACAGCCCCGACAGGCCTCTCATCGAAGACTTCTCGATGCATGTGGACAAGGGCGCGAGGATTGCTATCGTAGGCCCGACCGGCTGCGGCAAAACGACATTTATCAATCTGCTGATGCGATTCTATGAGGTGGATTCGGGCAGCATAAAGATCAGCGGAACGCCGTCGAAGCAGATCACGAGAGATTCTCTGCGTACGTCCTTCGGCATGGTGCTTCAGGACACCTGGCTGATGGACGGCACGATCCATGACAATATCGCCTACGGAAAGCCCGACGCTTCCCGCGAGGAAGTGATAAAGGCCGCGAAGGCAGCTCACGCGCACAGCTTTATCGTAAGGCTTCCGAAGGGGTATGATACGGAACTGAAGAACAGCGGCGAGCCGCTGTCACAGGGACAGAAGCAGCTGCTGTGCATAGCACGCGTGATGCTCTGCACGCCCGGCATGCTGATACTCGACGAGGCGACGTCCTCGATCGATACGCGTACCGAACTGATCGTACAGGACGCTTTCAACAAGATGATGGAGGGCAGGACGAACTTCGTCGTTGCTCACCGTCTCTCGACGATCAAGAAGGCGGACTGCATCCTCGTAATGAACGCGGGCCATATCATCGAGCGCGGAACGCACGAAGAACTGCTCGAGAAAAGGGGCTTCTACTACAACCTCTACAGGGCGCAGTACGAGAGCTGAACAAAGACTTATTCAGGGACGCTTCGCAGACGCGGGCGTCCCTTTGCTGTGAAAAATACACAAAAAATGAAAATGGCGGCGAAATATTTTAGGAATTATGGCTTATTGACATACTGGTTTAGTAGGCGTATCGTAATGGCATAAGGTTAATACCTGAACAGAAACGAGAAAGGAGAATGACTATGAGCAGAACAGCTTTTACATCTACTTGCATGTGTATGTGTCGAATGCTATGCTCCCGGGCAGTAAATATGGTCGGGCGGATGGCTCATACGTCATGCGCCTAAATTCGGAAAATAACCATAATCGGATTTTTTGATGACCAATGCCCGGGAGTTTATATTCGCCGGGCTTTCTTCATGTATTAAAGCGAGTGCCCGGCAACATCGAGCGAGCTTGCTCGCGAGATGTCCTATTAAAAAATCTAAACAAAAGAGGAGAGAAAAATTATGAAAAAGACATTATGGACAAAACTTATCGCAGTATTATTCACTATCGTTCTGGGCCTTTCGGCACTGACCGGATGCTCAAAGGACAGCGAGGCAAAGGCAGGGGAGACCGGCAAGGTATACCGCACTCTTGACGAGATCAAGAAGGCAGGAACCGTAAATATCGGCGTTTTCTCCGATAAGAATCCATTCGGATACGTTGACGAGAACGGCAATTATCAGGGCTATGACGTATACTTCGCAGAGAGGATCGGAAAGGACCTCGGCGTTAAGATCAATTACGTTTCTACCGAAGCGGCCAACAGAGTCGAGTATCTCGAGACAGGCAAGGTAGATATCGTGCTCGCGAACTTCACCGTGACCGAAGACAGAGCAAAGAAGGTTGATTTCGCGCTTCCTTACATGAACGTTGCGCTCGGCGTTGTATCGCACGATGACAAGGTTATCACAGATCTGTCCCAGATCGGTGCCGACGAGCAGGTTATCGTTATTTCGGGTACCACCGCAGAGACCTATCTTGAAAAGAACCATCCCGATATCAAGCTTCAGAAATTTGATTCCTACGCTACCGCAAAGACTTCTTTCGAGAACCGTACAGGCGTTGCATGGGCTAACGACAACACAGAGGTTATCGCGTTCGCGATCGAGAACGCAGGCTATACCGTAGGCATTCCTTCACTCGGCAGCCAGGACACCATCGCTCCCGCGGTTTCAAAGGGAAATACCACACTCCTTGACTGGATCAACAACGAGATCAAGTCGCTCGCAAATGAGAATTTCTTCCATGCGGATTATGAGGCAACTCTTCTTTCGACTTACGGCAAGGACTATGAGGACACACTCGTTGTGGAGGGCGGCGTTACCGCTAACGGCAGCGCACCGGCCGGCGCTTTGAACATCGTGCCCGGCAACGGCGAGACCATCAAGATCGCGGCTTCCGCAACACCTCACGCGGAGATCCTTGAAAAGGCAGCACCCATTCTCGAGCAGTACGGCTACAAGCTTGACGTAGTGGAGTTCGCGGATTATGTTCAGCCCAACCTCGTTGTTGAGTCGGGTGAGTTTGACGCAAACTATTTCCAGCATGTTCCTTATCTTGACAGCTTCAACGCAGAACAGGGCACACATCTCGTAAACGCAGGCGGCATCCACTATGAGCCCTTCGGCATCTATCCCGGAACAAAGAAGAGCCTTGCCGATATCGCCGACGGTGACAGCATCGCGGTTCCCAACGATACCACCAATGAGGCGAGAGCGCTCCTGCTCCTTCAGGACAACGGTCTCTTAAAGTTAAAGGACGGTGTGGGACTTACGGCGACCGTGAACGACATCGTAGAGAATCCCAAGAACATCAAGTTCGTAGAGCTTGAGGCGGCACAGGTAGCGCGTGTCGTAAACGAGGTCGCATACGTGGTGCTCAACGGCAACTACGCTCTTGAGGCAGGCTACTCGGTAGCAAAGGACTCGATCGCTTACGAGGCCAGCGATTCGGTAGCTGCAAAGACATACGTCAACATCATCGCGGTTCTTTCGGGACATGAGTCCGACAACAAGATCAAGGCTCTCGTTGAGGTGCTCAGATCCGCGGATATTCAGAAATTCATAAAGGATACCTATGACGGCGCGGTAGTATTCTTTGAATAAGATCGATATAGATAATCTCCTAGAGGCGGGCGGTTCTGATTATTCAGAGCCGTTTTGCCCGTCCTTGGGAAATGCATTTTTCAGAGGTTTTTCAGCATGAGTGAGATAGAGATCAGGAATCTGACCAAGAGATTCGAAGTAAAGGGCAATACAGTCACAGCCCTGGACAATGTGAGCCTCAGCATAGAAAAAGGCGATATCTACGGGATCATAGGCATGTCGGGCGCGGGAAAGAGCACGCTCGTCAGATCGATCAACTACCTGGAGAGGCCGACCGACGGACAGATAATCATCGACGGCACGGATCTGGCGTCCCTGTCCGAAAAGGAGCTCAGGAAAAAACGCAGCGGGATAGGGATGATATTTCAGGGATTTAATCTGCTCGAACAGCGAAACGTTATCGACAATGTCTGTTTTCCGCTGGAAATAGCGGGTGTGAAGCGCAAAGACGCGAGAGTCCGCGCAAAGGAGCTTTTACGGACGGTAGGCCTCGAGGAAAAGGAAAAGGTCTATCCTTCGCAGCTCTCGGGCGGGCAGAAGCAGCGTGTGGCGATAGCCCGCGCGCTGGCGACCAATCCCGGGATACTGCTCTGTGATGAGGCAACGAGCGCGCTCGACCCGCAGACGACGGAATCGATCCTTAGCCTGCTAAAAGAAATAAACGAGAGATTCAACATAACGATCGTAGTGATCACCCACCAGATGTCCGTCGTAACGAGAATATGCAACAATGTCGCGATCATAGACAACGGAGTCCTGGTGGAGGAAGGCGATGTGGCGGCCGTGTTCGCGAATCCGCAGAGCGATGCCGCCAAAGAGCTGATATTCGAGAAAAAGCAGGTTTATTCCCCTGTGGAGACTCTTGACGGGGAGAGAAAGATCAGGATCACCTTCAACGAGAATTCGGCATATGAGCCGGTGATCGCGAACCTTATCTTAAAGCACGGGGCGCCGGTCAATATCCTGAAGGCAGATACGCGCAATGTAGGCGGCAGGGCCAGAGGCGAGATGATACTCGGGCTCCCCGAAGGCAGCAGGCTGCAGGAGGCCATGATAGAGAGCCTGAAGGCGAGCGGGCTGACCGTCAGTGACGTGGATGGGGGGAATGTGTGATGTTTACGGATAAAGTTATTGAAATGATACTGGCCGGGATCAAGGATACCCTGTATATGACGCTGGTTTCGACAGTTTTCGGATATGTGCTCGGCCTGCCGCTCGGCGTCATCCTCAGTGTCACGAGAAAGGACGGATTAAAGCCCAACAGCGTGATCTACGGCGCGATCGGCTTCATCTGCAATATCATCAGGAGCATACCGTTCCTGATCCTGCTGATCCTGCTGATCCCGTTCACGCGGTTCCTCGTCGGGCAGAGCTACGGTTCCACTGCGACCATCGTGCCGCTCGTGATATGCGCGGCGCCCTATATCGCCAGAGTGGTGGAGTCATCGCTGAACGAAGTCGACGCGGGCGTGATCGAGGCCGCTAAAGCCATGGGCGCGGGCAATTTCCAGATCATATTCAAAGTCCTGCTCGCCGAAGCCAGGGTCTCGCTGTTTACGGGAGCTACGATAACCACAGGCCTGCTGCTCGGTTATTCGGCAATGTCGGGAACCGTAGGAGGAGGCGGACTCGGCGATATAGCGGTAAGATACGGCTATTACAGATGGCAGACCGACATCATGATCGTGACGGTTCTGCTGCTGATAATCATTTTCCAGATCATACAGCATCTGGGGACAAGACTGTCGAGACGCATAGACCACAGAAAGAGATAAGGGATCCGATATGGATATAGAAGTAATCAAGAGATATCTGCCGCTGTTTTCAAAGGCTTTCCTGCTGACGGTCAAAATAGGCTGGCTGGGTATCGCGCTGGCGTTCGTGCTGGGCATTTTATGCGCGTTCACGCTGTATTATAAGCTGCCTGTGCTTTCGACGATCGTCAGGTTCTACGTTGAGCTGTTCCGCAATACGCCGCTGCTGGTACAGCTGTTCTTCATCTACTACGGCCTGCCCTCGATAGGCATCAGGATATCCGCGCAGCTGTGCGGAACCTTAGGGCTGGGACTGCTGGGCGGCAGCTACATGGCGGAGAGCATTAGGAGCGGACTTGAAGCCGTACCTGCCATCCAGTCCGAGAGCGCGAAGTCGCTTGGCATGACAAAATGGCAGGCGTTCAGGTATATCATCGCACCGCAGGCATTTAACATCAGTGTGCCGGGCCTCATGGCCAACGTTATTTTCCTGTTGAAAGAGACAAGCGTTTTTTCGGCGATAAGCCTGATGGACCTGATGTTTACGGCAAAGGACCTGATCGGCCTGCATTACAACACGACCGAGAGCCTTTTCCTGCTCGTGCTTTTTTATGTACTGATGCTGCTCCCGGTGTCATTTGCGGGGAGCCTGATCGAGAAAAAAGTGCGCTTCGGAATGTATGGAGACTGACGTATGGGAATAGAGGTTATATTTAAGGGTAAAAACCTTGTGAGACTGCTCGCCGGGCTCGGCGCGGCGATGAAGATAAGCCTGATATCGGTCGCGATCAGCATCGTGCTGGGGATCGCCCTCGGCATGCTGATGACGCTCAAAAAGCCGGTGATCAACGTGATAACGCGCATCTACCTGGAGATCGTCAGGATAATGCCGCAGATGGTGCTGCTGTTCATCGTATTCTTCGGATTTACAAAGCTCACGGGACTTAATCTGTCCGCGGAGGTCTCGGCGGTGATAGTTTTCTCGTTCTGGGGGACCGCAGAGATGGCGGATCTCGTGAGAGGCTGCATGATCAGCATTCCCGCGATACAGTATGAGAGCAGCGCAGCGCTGGGGCTTGGCAGACTGCAGACATTTATATATGTGATCGTGCCGCAGATAGTCAGAAGGCTGCTCCCGCTCTCGATCAACCTTATCACGAGGATGATCAAGACCACGAGTCTCGTGATGATGATCGGCATCGTGGAGGTTTTGAAAGTCGGGCAGCAGATCATCGAGGCAAACAGGAAAACTGCGCCGAATGCGGCATTCGGAGTGTTCGCCGCCGTATTTCTGCTGTATTTCGCGGTATGCTGGCCGATCGGCAGACTGTCAAAATACCTGGAAAAGAAATGGGAAAACTAGAGGTAGATTATGGAAGAGATACTTAAAGTCGAGCATCTGCACAAAAGCTTTGAAAACCTGACTGTACTGGAGGATGTGAGCCTCACCGTGAACAAGGGTGAAGTAGTCGTGATCGTGGGGCCTTCGGGCTGCGGAAAGAGCACATTCCTGCGCTGCATCAACGGACTGGAGGACATCCAGGACGGCAGGGTCATACTGGACGGACAGACCATAAACCCGCCTCTGCAGAAGGGCGATAACTACAGGCAGAGGATCGGTATGGTGTTCCAGAGCTATGAGCTGTTCCCGCACAAGACCATACTCGGGAATATCATGCTCGCGCCCATAAAGGTGCAGAAACGTGACAAAAACGAGGTTCGCGCCGAAGCGGAGCAGCTGCTCGAAAAAGTAGGACTTTCCTCGAAAAAGGACAATTACCCGCGTCAGCTCTCGGGCGGTCAGAAGCAGAGAGTGGCGATCGTAAGGGCACTTATCATGCATCCCGAGATACTGCTGTTCGACGAGGTTACCGCGGCGCTCGACCCCGAGATGGTAAGAGAGGTGCTCGACGTGATCCTGGAACTCGCAAAGCAGCAGAGGACGATGCTGATCGTTACGCATGAGATGGCTTTTGCGCGCGCGATAGCAGACAGGATCGTTTTTATGGACGGGGGATCGATAATAGAGGTATCCGAGCCGGAAAGATTCTTTACCGAGCCGCGGACCGAGAGAGCGAAGAGATTCCTGAAAACATTTGAATATTAAAGGCGAAAGGGAAGAAATACTCCGACAACAATTAGGATCGGCTGTATCTCTCCCCTTCTTTTTTCTTAAGTGTAAAAGGTGAATATGTTAATCCTATGACAAAAATGGTAAACATTTATGACATTTTTGACCGATCGGCAAAAAGCATTGCTTTTGGGATGGCAAAAGTTTAGAGTTATTCATATAAGCCTGAAATATAACGGGAGGTAGGATTTATGGAGATTCTGGCAAAGCTGAACGGTGCTTTTATGTACCTGATCTGCGGCGCGATAATTCTGCTCGTTGCCGTGATCTGTGTCATTTTTGCGGTACGCGCGTACCGCGCGGGCAAGGCGATGGGGATCGATACCGGCAAGATGAAGCGCGTTATCACCGCGAGCGCGACTTTTTCGATATTGCCCGGCATCGGCATACTGCTCGGAGTTATAGCGCTTTCGGGAAGTCTGGGCACTCCTTGGCCGTGGCTGAGGCTTTCGGTCATCGGAGCACTGCATTATGAGACCCAGGTGGCCGAGGCTGCCGCGGAGGCGGTCGGAGGCGGAGGACTTTCGGCATCGACCATGACCGGAGAGGGTTTTACGACGATAGCGCTGCTGATGTGTTTCTGCATCATCTGGGGCATGGTGCTCATGATATTTAACGGTAAATCCTATGTGACACGCCTGATGTCGGGCGGGAGATCCGCGCGCAAACCCGACGCGGATGCGGGCGCAAATGCGGCACCTGCGGCAAATAAGAAGAGCACGGCGGGCTTCGGCGATATCGCGATGACGGCGATGTTCATCGGCCTCGTTTCCGCGTATATAGCGAGCTATGTCGGCACGATCGTTTCGTCGGAGGGTGTATTTACGTTTAAGGGCAGCTGGCTCTCACTCGCGGTTTCCGTCGTTGCGGCACTCGCGATGGCCGCGTTCCTGTACATCAAGAATAAGACAAAGGCCGAATGGGTGGACAGCTTTTCCGTGGCAGGCAGCATGCTGATCGCGATGGCGTCGGCGATACTGCTCGGGGGCCTGGCATAAGGCACAGCGCGATGCGGCAGCTTAAGGTGAGATGAACATGTGCCCGGGGCGGGAGACTTTCCGTTAGGGCACGGATCGGAGACATATGGATAACATGACTAAAACCGGAAATATAAATATTGACAGCGATGCGGCCGGCAGCGAAAAGGCCGCGTATTACGGAAGATATATAAGCAATACCCACAGACTGGGCAGGATCATGACGGCGATCGTGCTCGTACTGCTGCTTGCGGCGCCTTTTGCGGTCGGCGTTTATCTTAACGCGATGCCCAATATCCCTGCGGCGGCAAAGGCATTTCTGGGAGTCGGAGTCGTCTATCTGGTAAGCGGTATCGTGGAATACCTGATCTACGTACCGATGCTCGGCGCGGGCGGCAGTTACCTGGCATTTATCACGGGCAACCTGATAAACATGAAGATACCGTGCGCGATCAATGCCAGAGACATCGTGGGCGTAAAGAGCGGCACTCCGGAGAACGAGATCATCGCGACGCTCTCTATCGCGACGTCATCGCTGGTAACCATACTGGTGCTGGCGTTCGGAGTACTGCTCATGATCCCGCTGCAGCCCGTGCTTCAGTCACCCGCTTTGCAGCCGGCGTTTGAAAATGTCGTGCCCGCGCTGTTCGGCGCGATGGCCTGCAAGTATTACAGGCAGAACAAGCTCGTGGCGCTGATCGTGCTCACGTTTATGATACTTGTATTCAGCTTTGTGCCTTCACTCATAGGCTCTACCAGCATGATGGTGATCCCGAGCGGCGGTCTCGCGATCGCGCTTTCATATCTGGCATTCCGGAAAAAGGCAAAGGCCGCTGCGGCAGGAGAGGAGAATAAATGATGACGGTACTGTATATCGTATTGGGAATTATCGGACTGCTCATCTTGCTCGTTCTGACCGCGGTCGTGCGAACTCTCGTAACGCCCGCGAAGACCTCGGCATGGCAGCCGAAGAGCGATCCTGCGCGCGAGGCGGAATATGCGGAAAAACTCGCTGAAATGGTCCGCTTTGAGACTGTATCCTATAAGGGACAGATAAGACGCGAGCGTTTCCTTGAGTTTCATAAGATACTTGAGAGGCTGTTCCCGCTGGTTCACGCGAATCTCGAGAAGACCGAGATCGACGGAAGCCTGCTCTATTACTGGAAGGGAAAGCGTTCCGACAAGCCTGTCGTGCTGATGGGACATCAGGATGTGGTGCCCGCTGAAGGCACGTGGAAGCACGGACATTTCTCCGGAGATATCGCGGAAGGCAAAGTATGGGGCAGGGGAAGCGCCGATACGAAGTGTTCGGTGATGGCCTTTTTTCAGGCTGTCGAGGAACTCTTAAAAGAAGGTTTCGTACCGGAACAGGATGTGTATCTTTCTGCCGCGAACGATGAAGAAGTGGCCGGAGAGGGCTGCCCGAAGCTGGTCGCGGAGCTTAAGAAGCGTGGAGTGAAGCCGTTCCTGGTCAACGATGAGGGCGGCTCGATCGTTACCGAGCCGATGGCAGGCATCAAGGGCAATTTCGCGATGATCGGAGTGCTCGAAAAAGGTCAGGGAAATCTGAAGATCATCGCTCGTTCGGGCGGCGGACACTCAAGCTATCCTCCGAAGAATTCGCCTATAGTGAGGCTGTCGAAGTTTGTGACAGAACTCTCAAAGCATAATCCGATGAAGTCGTCGATGAATAAGCAGGCAAAGGAAATGTTTGGTGCAATGGCGCCTTACGGACCCTTCTGGATGAGACTGCTGTTCGGCAATCTCTGGCTGTTCAGGCCTCTGCTCGAGGTCTTGATGCCTTCGATCTCACCGCAGGCTGCGGCGCTCCTTCGAACCACGATCGCGCCTACGATGCAGACAGGTTCCGACGGATATAACGTGCTTCCCCAGGAAGCGACTCTGATCCTGAACCTGCGTTATATCCCTCACCAGAACATGGATGAGAGCAATGAGATCATCCGCAGGATCGCGGCAAAATACGACCTGGAGGTTGAACAGATCGACGCGCATGCGGCATACGATCCGGTCGATGCGCACAGCGAGGCGTTCAAATTGGTTGAGAGCGTGATCGAAGAAGTATTTCCGGGACTGCCCGTTATTCCTTACGTAATGACGGGCGGTACAGACGCGCGCCATTACCAGCAGATATGCGACGCCTGCCTTCGTTTCTCGCCCGTGGTTTACGGACCCGAACAGATGAAGGGCATGCACGGACTTAATGAGAATATCGACACCTTCAGTCTGCCCGGAGCGGTGGATTATTATAAGGCTATCATGAGAAAAATATGAGAAAACAGCAGGAGGAAAGGTTTTCATGCTGAAAAAGAAAGGAACGCGCATCATGTATATTTCCCTGATATTGCTTTTGTCGCTGACATCCCTCGGTTTTTGGGGATGCCGCAGGAAAGATAAAACGCCCGAAGACGACCCGAAGGTAAATGAGGGAAAAGATAAAGACTCCGGGACAGTAACCGGCACGGACGGGAATGACGGCCCGATCGACGGCGGAACGACCGATAAGACCGACTACAGCGCCCCAAAGGAGATCGCCTCGAAGGAGATCGCTGAGTACAGCGTGAATTTCTGCCTTGAAGGCGAGTGGGCGCCGGGACATGAGAATGTGTTCTACAAGTTTGAAGTTAAACCGGATGCGGCAGGGAAGCTTACGGCGACCGAGTCGGAGACGGGCGTTTCGGCAGCGGCGGATAAGGAGCTGTTTGACGCTCTGCAGAAGGTCATTGACGATTATAAGCTGGTATCGATGAACGGAGAGTACCGAATTACGGCGGGCATCGATCCTTCGCTGTACGGACCGAGAAAGCTGAGTGTGATATACGCTTCCGGCGAGAAACTGACCTTTACGAATGATAACGATCCTTACGACGAATGGGCGATAAAGACATATCTTGTATTCGCAAAGTGGTTCGCGGGCAAGGGCGAGAATGCGCTCCTCCCTGAGGGCTATGAAGGCATGGTTGCGGATATCAGCATTTTATTCAATGATACGCGCGCCGGGAGATCGTATTATTACGGCATTGAACCGGAGAGGGATAAATACGGACGTCTTGTCGCGACTCGCACCGTTGACGGTGAGACCGGACAGGCCGCGATATTTTCCCCGCTGATCTTTTTTGACAGCATCAGCAGAGTTGTAGGCGATTTTGAACTGTCGAAATATGAGGGAGCGCAGGCGGACGACCAGGACGCCCTGCTGCAGATCAGGATAAAGTTTGAGGACGGACACGAAATAAATATCATAACGAGCGATGAGAGTGAGATCGACGAGCTGATAATGCTGCCGGGCGATCTGTTCAATGAATTCGATTCGCTGTTCTAAAGAGGAGTATGTTTTTATGAAAACTGTTCGCGTTGTCGCAGCGGTCATTAAAGGTCAAAAAGACGGGAAAACATGCATTTTTGCAACCGCCCGCGGATACGGAGCCTATAAAGGCTGGTGGGAGTTCCCCGGCGGAAAGATAGAAGCGGGTGAAACGCCTCAGCAGGCACTGGTCCGCGAGATACGCGAGGAGCTGACCGCCGGGATATCGGTGGGAGAGCTGATAGATACGGTCGAGTACGATTACCCTGAGTTCCATCTGTCGATGGACTGCTTCTGGGCCGAGGTCGTAAGCGGCAGTCTGGTGCTGAAAGAGGCGGAAGCAGCAAAGTGGCTCTCACGTGAGGAGCTGGGAAGTGTTAACTGGCTTCCCGCGGATCTGGAACTGGTGGAAAAAATAGGGAAGATGATGTAATAAAAGCTCTTAAAAATATTACTTCATTTCAACATAAACCTGTTTGCAGTATTTTGAAAGGATCTTGGCGAGGCCGGTGTTGTCTGAGGCCTCGCGGACCTTTGTCCAGGCATTCTCTATCTGGGTGATATCGGCAGTCTCGAGGTTCAGGTTGTAGTCCTTTGTATGCTTAAGACCCCAGTTGCCGACGCTCGCGATGGTCTTGTAGGTCCAGGTCGTCCAGCTCATGCCTGAGTTGTTCACGAGCTTCACGCCTTCGTCCCATGCGGTGAGCGCATTGAACAGCGCGAACTCTCCGAGGAGGCTCGGCACATTGTAGTTGCCGCCGCGGGTGTTGCTTATGCGGCTGCGGAGATTGGCGATCTGCCGGCCCTTCGCATTGTCATAATCGTCATAGAGATAGGTGTGGTACTGGTACATCACGTTCTCCCAGCCGTGACGCTCGGGAGCGGGAAGATCGGAAGCGTTCCAGGTAGCCTCCATGATGATGACATGATCGGGATCGATAGCGCGGATGCGCTTGTAGGCCTCATCATAGACAGTCCAGAGTATCTCGTGCAGCTCGCTGTCCGGAAGACCGGTGTTGTAACGGAAGGTGCAGTAGGGCTCGTTGAGCAGGTCGTAGCCCGCAACCCACGGATTGCCGTTAAAATGCTCCGCGACGATCTCCCATATCTTATAGTACAGTTCCTGATTCGCTTTTACGACGGCCTCATCCCCGAAGAAAAACTCGGATGCGGCCATTTTTTCATCGTGTCCGTCCTTGCCTGAGTGGTCGCTGCCGTTCTGCGAGCCGGGAGCCCCGTGCATGTCGAGGATAACGTAGATACCGCGCTTTCCGGCATTCTCTACGAACCGGTCGAAGAGCTCAAACCAGTCCTCATAAGGCTCGCCGTTCTCATCGACGATATTGCGGTACCAGAACGGGAGACGCAGACAGTTCATGCCAAGCTCCCTGCAGTAATCAAAGTCTTCCTCGGTGAAGAAATTTTCCTGATACAGCTTCACGAGGCGCATCGCCTCGTCTTTGCCGAAACGCTCTGTCAGCACACGGTAGACGTCTTCTTCGGCGGTCACATTGGCAGTGTATGCACCGACGGTCATCCAGAACTCCTGGAGCAGGTAACCTCCTACATTCGTACCCTTAAGCTGCACGAGTTCGCCATTGCCGAAGTCATCTCGCAGGACCTTGCCCGCAGCCTTTAAAAACGGTTTTTCAGAGATCGTCAGATCGCGTTCCATATAGTTTTCCTCGCTTGTCTGTCCGTAGTTTTCAAATGAATCCGGTACCTGGCTGCCTACGCGGAAGCCGCCCGGCGTGGGTGTAGGATCTGCAGCTCCGGTGGGAGCGGGCGACTCGGTTGGAGTTCCGATAGCCGTGTTGTCCTGCACCTCAGCGGTTTTTGCGCATCCCGCAAAAAGCCCCGCAAGCATTGTTATAACGGCAAGCAGGGCGAATGTTTTCTTTCTCATGATCATCCCTCCGGTTCTGTTGCTTTCTTTCGGGCATATTATAAGGGGAGGAGCTTTTGACGTACAAGTAGAAAACGTTTTTATTAAGACTTTTTTATAAATAATTAATGGATATCCGGAACGCGCCTCGAGTGATATTTCGACGGCGTGACTCCGAAGCGCTTTTTGAATACTTCGGTAAAATGTGACTGGCTGGAATACGAGAGGATGTACGCGACCTCACGGGCGCAGAGACCTTCTTCGAGCAGCTTTTCGGCCTCTTTCATTTTCTCTTCGGTGATATAGCTGTGCGGAGTGGCACCGGTTTCCTTTAAAAAGAGCTCACAGAGATAATCTCTTGAAAGTCCGGCTTCCGAGGCCAGCTTTTCAATGGTTATGCGCTCATGCAGATGCACGTGTATATAGTGCAGGGCCTTTTTGATCGAAGGGGAGACGGAGAGCCTGTTTTTGGCACGGTTGACCGCTTTTACCAGTTCGAAAGCCTTCGTGCGCAGATAGTCGATGCAGGAGTCGGGATCCTTCATCGCGTCGATATCGCGTATGTAAGAATCGCTCATATTGTAGGCGTCGGTCTCGTCGAGACCGCCCAGGATCGCGTAATGTATCGCGGTTGCTATGACTGTCACGCACCAGTACTTGGTCTGCATCAGCTCATTGTCCGAAAGATGTCCGGCGGAAATGGTCTGGGACAGCGTAGCGTCCGCGATCTCTTTTATTTCATCGGAGTCTCCGCGTCTGATCGCGCTGCAGAGGCGCAGTTCAACCTCAAAAGGCAGATGCGTGATCCCGTATTCGCGTTCTTCGTATAAGGTTTTTTCGCTGTTCTCTCCCAACGGGAGAGCGGAAAAACGGTACTTTCTCGGTCTGTTCATAAGAGCCTCCCTTCGTTATTATTATCCGACGAATTTGATATAAATGCAAGAAATTTGATATATTGCTTTTGGGCTAAAGCAGATAATTATTTTAGGAGGTTTTAGGAGGTATTTTGGGTTACTTTATCTTTGTGCTTAGGCATGGAATGGAGGCAGCATGAAAAGATCAGTATTGAGGGTTATTTCGGTGGTGCTTTGTCTGGTGCTCGCATTTGGGGTTGCGGGTATTCGCGAGAGCAGCGCCTCGGACACTTATCAGGCGAACGACGCGGTCGACGGCCTGGCCAATGGTTACTACAGGATCAAAGCGGTGAAGAACGGCAAATATCTGCTCGGAAACAGAGCGGGCTACGAGGCCCAGGCCGCAACGGCGGACAAGGCCATGGTATTCTATTTTAAACCCGCCGCTCCGGGCGTGTTCATTCTATATGACCGCGACAGCAAATATCTTACCGTGAACGCGTTCAATGCGATCGTACGTACCGACGGTCTCGGCGACAATATCAAGTGGGAGATCACGGAACAGGAAGCCGGTAAATTCACTTTTTATAATACGGTCAAAAAGAAATATGTCTGCATTTCGGGAACATCCCTGAAATGGAAGAGCAACTTTGACCAGAGCTGCTACTTCATTTTTGAGGCGGCGGAAGGCAGCAATCCGTTCCCCGAGGCAGATGTATGCATGTCATTTAAGGATTCCTCGGGCAATGAACTGAATACGGCAAACGTTATGTCGGCTCCCGCGGTCGGAGAGCGGATAATCGGATATGCGGACACGCATGTGCACCTGAATCATAATCTCGGATCGGGCAAAGTGGTTTTTGCGGGCAGCAGCTACAGTCCGCTCGGCATCCGCGACGCTCTTAAAGCATGTACCGGAACGCACGGAATTAACGGATGCTTCGACCTCTGGGGTAAGATCGTGGA
>CAMZAI010000019.1 GCA_947304065.1 uncultured Clostridia bacterium
AGAACTGGCCGGTCGTTTTGATCGTCTTTCCTTCTACTATCTCGTAAGTTCCTTCGTCATAGGTGCCGCCGTCACTGGTCAGGTGAAAAGTTCCGTCTTCATTGAATGTATAATAGAAATCTATCGCACGGTCATCTCCGTAATGCCAGGTGTCGATTATCTGTGCTTTTACATCGGCAGCGGCCTCTTTTTTTGCTGCGGTACTCGGAGCCTCTTCCGGAGTAATACAGCAGGCTACTACAAAAATGATAAATGCAGCCACGATCCTGACAACGAACTTTATCTTTATTTTTTCAAATACTTCCCCGATCTTCTTTACCGGCAGCAGGATAAGTGCCGCCAGCAGGAATAAAACCGAAGATAATGAAGGCACCCATCCCAATGCACAAAAAACACATAATGCTACCAGCACCCATTGTACGATCATCCTGATCTTACCGGCAGTCTCTTTACTCATATCATTCCCCCTCTCTACAATAGACCTTTATTCAAATACGCAGCCTTCGCCCTCGTTCTGATAATCGTCGTTCCATAACCATTTTCCGTCTTCGTTCTTTACGATCGTGGCGGTCACGCCTTCGGTCTCGATCACCTGGTCCAGTTCTCCGGTTTCCATATTGTAGGTTACCAGCAGGATATCACCTGTCAGGTGTATGACGTTCGGGTCTGAAGGATCTGCCTCTCCGAAATAACTCCAATGGCGGTAAGTTCCGGGATCCAGGATCGACACGATATCTACGCCGTACAGACCGTCATTTTCCGTTATATCCATGGTATAATCGCATGATACGCGGTCCACAAGGCTTATAACGTCCGGATCACTGAATTCGATCGTCTCGAGCTGCGAGTCGGGATCGTATTCCGCAACACTTACCTCGATCGTGTACTGCTTCGTGCAGCCGCCGTAAACCAGCTCGACATCAAGAATTGCTTCGCCTGCTCCGACCGCAGTGATCTCAGTATCGTTAACAGTCACGACACTTTCATCACGTGATGAAACCTTGATGTCCTCGGTCATATCCCAGGGAGCCATGACAACAACGTAATCAGACTGACCCACGGTCATATCGGCACCGCAGAGAATGTAAGGATAGATCAGAGGCTGTTCATAGTAAACAAATTCTTCTTCGTTTTCTTCCTCTTCCTCTCCACCGTTTCCGATGTAAAATTCATAATAGTCGGTCTGTTCAAGGGTATTCGCCATCGAGCCGAAGATAAGATCGAGTTCGCCGAGGTCATTGACTCTGCAGATCGCACTGAAGTCTTCCGCAGCAACATAGCGTCCGAATACATCGTCTCCTCTGTATAAAATGAGCTCATGGAACCAGTTGTTCGAGACTGATTCTTCGACTTCGTCCGCTTTTCCGGCCTTGCCGAAATCACCGATACCGGAATCGGGGATGTTCCTCAGATATTCCAGGATCGTATCGGGATACAGCCATGACATACCGCTTGAGGGAAGATAATTCCCTGCGAGTTCGGAGTACAACTCACCGCCGACGATAACCGCAACGTTATTCTCGTTATCGATGGTCAGCGTCATGTCCGCCTCGTCGTTGCGGTACACCGCTTTATTCACCAGCTCAAAGGTCAGCGAACAGTTCGTTTCGGTGACGATATCGCTGTCTTCGGTCGCCTCCATGCCTGTCAGCTGGATAACTGCCTTTTTATCATCCACAGGGTAGATACTGATCAGTATGTTGTGCAATTCCGAACTCTGATCCCAGAAGAATGATCCCGTTGATGCAGCAAAATCACCCGGATTCTCAGGAAGAGGAATCTCTGTCGGTGAGGGTACATCGGTAGGAGCTGCGGTCGGCTCGGGCGTCGCCGTCTGTGCTGTCCCTGCAGTCGGTGCCTCGGTCGCAGTGGCAGCGGGGCCTGTGGGTTCTTCCTTTTTTCCGCATGCGGAAAGGGCCAGCACCATCATCATTGCCAATAATATAGCTGTTATCTTTTTCATGGCTTTTGTCTCCTCCCGCTTAATAATTCTTCAAAGTCAGCTTTTGGTTGCATGACTTTCCGTTACAGGTAACTTTGAATGTAAATGTATCGTAACCGACTATATTTCCGCCGTCGTCTTTAATTTTCCAGTAAAAATAATACAGGTTATCGTTAGTACTGATCGCAGAATTGCTGGAGATTGTACATACCTTTTTTCCTGCGCTGTTATAAATCTCCAGTTTGGGTGTATAACCCTTCAGCTGAATGACCTGGTATGTAACTTTAAGGGTTTTGCTGCCGTCTGTATTGGTTACGATCTTGCCGCTGTTGTATTTTATGGTTCCGGCACTATGATTGACCTTGCGGGTGAACCTGCCCTCGTAGCCATTATAATTCGCGCGGATCGTAAAATATAAAGTATAGGTACCGCTCGGAAGCCTTGTAAAATCAACGGTGTAGGTTTCTTTCTTGGTTCCGCCGCCTTTCAGGATTTCCGTTGATTTCCATGTCGCTACTTTTTTACCCGCCGAATTCACAACATACTCATTTTTCAGAGTCAGCCCATAAGAATCGAAATCGGACTTATAGTTCTTTTGATACACTATCTTCTCACAGAACCTGAATTTTCCGTTCGAAAACTCATTGTCCAGATCGTATACCTTTACCGTTCCGTCCCCTGCATCCATTGCCTGTGCCTTCTCAGGTTCCGCAGAAGCCACACAGCCTGCGATCAGGCATAATAACAAAAGTACCGAGACTATCTTCTTTAAATGATTCATTTTTATTTCTCCCTTCTCAGTCTTCATCGGGCAGCTGATAATAGATCAACTCTCCGTAAAGTTCACTGTCATCGCGGTTTTCCATTCGCCTTCTCGATGCTTCCTCTTTCCATTCTCCGTCCCAGTCCATGAACTCATCCTGATAGAAAACATGGATGCGGTTTCCGTCTTCGTCATACAGCAGCACATCGCTGCCGATCATCATGAAGGTTCCTGATTCGCTAAACGTCGAATTCGGTAATGATTCAAAGCTCCAGTCCTCATAGAAGGTATAGCCGTCGCCGTTTTCATAGCAGAAGGTTCCGAGGGATCTGTTCGGAGGAGCTGCTCCGCCCTCCACTTTTTCGTAAGGCTCTCCGTTAATGTAGAGATAGCCGTCGTCGCCTGTCTCAAAGGTTGAGATCTCTCCCCATGTTCCGCCTTCCGAGGTGAATTTTCCTTTGCCTGCTGACTCCAGAACGCCTACTTCCAATGCCATATGGCCGCTGATATAGGACCAGTGCGCGTTCGCAGTAATGTTATAATACTGTTTTCCGGACCGGTCGCCCACCGGGTACCAGTCGCCGGCCAGATCCTTATAGGGATACTTCTTTTCGTAAAACGCTTCCAGATTGTCGCAGTGTTTGCAGCCGTCTTCACGCACGAAAAGTACATAGTCATCGGAATCCCTGTGTGTTTCGAGCACCTCCGGACCTGTAGGCGTAAGCGACATCTCCCATGCATTGTCATCGTCATCGAAGAATACCGACGGCTGGCAAACATCAACGCCGTATACGCTTTCCGTAAGAACAATGAGACCGTATGATATTTGGTATATACCGTTTCTTTCAACCGGTCCGAAGTATTTCCATGTGCCGTTGCCGTAGAGTTCCAGACAGTAGCCTTCCAGCAAGCCGTCCTCATACCATCTGCCGACAAGATCCTTCGCCGTAAAACCCTGCGCTGTCTCAAATATAGACTTATCGTAGTCCTTAAAGTTTCCGAATTTCTCTACCACAAATACCGGATTCGGAGGTACCTCGCCGTGGTAGAAATCTTCAATAACACCTTCGCTTACGTCCGGACCGTCATCGGGTTCTGCGGGTTCATCCGGGTCGTCGTCAGGATTGTCAGCCGGCTCATCAGGGTCATCGTCCGGGGTATCGGTCGGATTGTCAGGCTTGTCAGTATCTTTGTCTTTCCCGGTATCCTGATTGCTGCTGTCCTTGGGTTTATCCTTGTCCTTGTCTTTGTCTTTATCTTTATTTTTGTCTTTATCTTTGTCTTTATCCTTATCTTCCGACACCGAAGCCTTATTGTCCTTCGGGTTGTCCGATGACGTCGAATCACTGCCCGGCGCGATCGCAATACCGATCACGAACAGGATGATCGCCGCAACAATACGCACTGCAAAATTTATCTTGTGCTTTTCCAGAAATTCATCGAGAGGCTTGATCGGCAATACAACGATCGCACCGACAAGAAAGATCACCGATGAGATCGACGGCAACCAGATGACTGCCAAAAATACCAATGCCGCTGTCAGCACCCATTGAACGATTTTCTTTACCAGATCCATAACAATCTCCTTAACACTATTTCAGCTTACCTGATCTTCCATTTGATAATACTAGCATTGATAACACAAAAAAAGAAGTAACCAAAGGTTACCTCTTTCCTTCTTTGAACATTTTCATCATCTCATTTGTAAGACTCAGATTGTTAGGCTGCAATACTATTTCTTCTCTTCTGACCCATTCAGCATATTTCAGCTCGTTGGCATCCATCCTGATCCTGCCGTCGCCGACCGCGTCGCAATAATAGCCCACCAGTATATCCTGCGCCATTCCCCAAGGCTGTGATTTATAGTACCTGATATTTGTGACTTCGATACCTGTCTCTTCCATGACCTCTCTGGCCACGGTCTCCTCAAGTGTCTCGCCAATCTCGGTAAAACCCGCAACAAGAGCATTATGAGCGTATCCTCTGTTATATCTCGTGATCAGGAGACAGTCATCTTTTATAACTCCTACGATAACCGCCGGATTGATCCTCGGGTAAACAGTATTTCCGCACTTCGGGCAGACCAGCGACCTTTCCGTTGTTCCAAGATCGAGTTTTTCTCCGCAGCGTCCGCAATACTTATTATCCTCATACCATTTCCACAGATGATATGCGGTAAACAATGCATAGACTTCTTTCCCCGCGCAAATGTCGCGTACTTCCCTCACGGTATAATTCTTAAAGCCTTCCTTTCGGAATTCATTGCGATCCATGACCAGAAAAAAGCGTTTTTCATCGAGAGAGAACAGATAAACGGTCTGCTCTCCGGCCGCATCCGCCCCGGTTGTGAAGCAGATTTTCCCGTCATTTTCCTTAAGCAGAACACGGCCTTCCGCATCATAAAAAAGAGCGACATCGTCATCGCGCATTTCACAGCGTGCAAATTCATTGTGAAGTTTACTTGGATAAATATCCTGTATCATAACAGAGCCTCACTTTCATACTACGTTTGTAGTACTTTTCTGTTTTAACATCGGCAAATGTACCACACATCGCTTCCTGCAAATCCGCACTTTTTATACAGTTCCAGCGGATTGGATGCGTTATCGAGATTACCCGATACTGTCGCAAATTCCGCTCCCATTTTTTTGAGTTTGTTTAAAAGCACAGTGACTATCTTTTTACCGTAACCTTTGCCCCTGTACTCCGGCAGCACCTGCACCCATTCGATGATCCCTTCGCGGCAGACGCTGTCATACTCGGCGATACCCGACGCGACCGGTTTTCCGCCGTCCGCGTTGATATAGATGCACAGTTCTTCACTAAATGTTTCATGCTTCTTCCACTGCCGGATATCGTCTTCACTCACGGCGATATTCTCATCGGTGTAAGAAGCATTTATCATCTCCGCAAGTTCTTTAGTCTGGTAATCTATCGATATTGTATCATAGTCGAAATCGATAGGAGCCAGATTATTCAAACTGTGCTTTACTCTGAAAAATCTCTGATAATCGCGGAACTGTCCCTTCCAGTCACGGCAATGTATTATCTTTACCTGCTCGGGCGGCGTCAGCGTCTCTGCCTTCCAATACGGAAGCGAAGAAGTTCCGCACGGGTCCCGAAGGTATTCCTGAATATCCATTTCTAGCCTCCGATCAAACTCTTAAGCCTATTGTCAAAAAACGGCCGGTCCCGGAATAACTTCCGAAATCAGCCGTTTTACGTCCACGATGCGATTCGAACGCACGACCTACCGCTTAGGAGGCGGTCGCTCTATCCTGCTGAGCTACGCGGACGAACACAATGAGTATATTATCACACTCCCGACTGTGCGTCAAGGAAAGATAAGCTTAGAAAAATACGCCCTTGATGAAGATTTCCAGACCGATGCCGATCAGGATTATACCGCCGAGGATCTGAGCGCGGCCGGAAAGCTTCTCTCCAAAAGTCTTGCCGAGTCTCAATCCCGCCATACAGATAACAAATGTTACTGCTCCGATGATCAATGACGAAAGAAGCGCTTCGATCGTGCCGTACTCCGAGATCGTGAAACCTACGGAAAGCGCGTCGATGGAAGTAGCTATACCCTGGACCAGCAGGCTCCTGAAAGGTAATCTGTGACCGGTGCTTTTCTCATCTTTTTGCGTCTCGGAAGCTGCTGTTCCATTCTGTTCCGATACAGAACATCCGTTCGCTCTATTTTCCCGGATACCCTCTGTCAGCATCTTTCCACCGATGAAGAGCAGAAGTACGAGCGCTATCCACGGAATGAACTTATGGAATGAAGTAAAGTATTCGACTATCGTATGAAGGCAGATCCATCCGATCATGGGCATGGCGAACTGGAAGCCGCCGAATATTCCGGCGATCCCGCACATCCTGCCTTTCTTCATGCGCGGCTCGTTGAGTCCGTTGGCAAGCGAGACGGAAAATGCGTCCATCGCAAGCCCAATACCCAGGAGAATACTGTTTAAATAGATCATTTCTACAATCTTCTTTCTTTATTGAGCATTATACCGATTATATCACACAAATCTCTATTTACAATACATTTTCCTTGTATCTCGGCTGAAAATATTGTAATATCAATTTGTACGAAGCCTCACTTATTATCTGATAACGACGAGGCTCCAAAAGGAGGAAAAATGAGCAGAACATGTACTAACTGCGGTGCAGACATACCGGATGGAAACTTATTCTGCACCAATTGCGGAACAAAAGTAGAAGCTATACCCGCAGCACCTGTATTTACCGAACCCGAGCAGCCTTCGGCTCCCGTTAATGTCGAGCCCGAACAGCCCGCTCCCGCTCCCGTTTACAGCGAGCCTGCACCTGAATTTCGTCCTGAGCCCAAGCCTGCTCCGGTCTACACAGAACCTCAGCCGGCCCCTGTTTATTCTGAGCCTAAGCCCGCACCTGCTTACTCCGAGCCTAAGCCCGCTCCCGCATATCGTCCCGAGCCTGCTCCCGCTCCGAGAACAAATACCGAGGCAGCTTTCGGCGTAGCTCCCGCAGCTCCCGGCGCGACCTATTCGCAGCCCGCTCCCGAGCCTTATCCGCAGAATCCGCCTTATCAGCCCGTACCTGTTCAGTATGAAGAGGATCCCGCTGAATCAAAGGTTGTTTCGACCGCAGGTTTCTTCTGGCTTACATTCTTATACTGCATTCCTGTTATCGGTTTCATCGCGGCTATCATCATCGCATGTGCTGCCAAGAATCTTAATATAAAGCATCATGCATGTGCATTCCTTGTCGGGATCCTTGTGGCATTCGTGATCGCGATCATCCTCTGCATCCTTATAGTTATCGCTGTAACGCAGCTCGGAATCGACTTCGCCGATTACCTGCACAGACTTGAGGAAGCACTTCCTTATATCAACTATTGATCTTATAAAATATAATCGAGTAGGCTGACTCCTACTCGATTCGACGGGTCATCTCGCGTACGAAGTCCGCTCAATGACCGTTCACTCAGCCCTCGTCAAGCAAGCGAGCTTGCTGCCGAGGGCATTCGCTTATCGCACAAACAATGACCGGGGGGACACATCGTTATGTCCTCCCGGTTTTATTTTATTCTTTCGGTATTCCTTTTTCCTTCATATCCAGCAACTCTGCCTGCAGCCAGACATTGCCCCTGAAACGTCTTCCGGGTGTAGGCTCGCCCATCAGATCCTTCGCGTTGATATAAACATCCATCGGGATCTCGTCAACGTTGATCGTGAGATGCCAGACTTCTTCACCTGTCTCTGAATTCTCGAGCTTTCTTACATCCTCGATATTGCCCGTGATCTTGTACATGTCAGACTCGGAGCCGTAAGGCACGATACTTGTCTCAACGATCGAAAGGATGTCCTCCTTCTGGATACGCTGTGAAATGATCGCGTATCTCGTGATGTCGTCAAGAGTCAGGTTCTCGATCGCTTCCTGATTACCCTTCTTTGCTTCGGCTACGAGCTTGTTCTTTTTGTTATTTTCCTTCTTCTGCTTTTCCCTGTTCTCGACATGGACCAGAGTCGGAAGTATGATCTTGCCGGAATCCGCAAGTCCCACAAACTGCGCAGCCTTATTCTCCAGGCGCTTTTCGCCCTTGTAGAATTTCAGGAAATCCACGACATTTACCACATAGAATATCAGCGACATTCCTACTCTCGGATCATCGCACATCGCAGTGTATGCGTCGGAATCAACTTTTTTATTGATATAGAACTCATCCTCCGGATTAATGCTGCCCGCACTGACTCCGAAAGGAAAATAGTATTTGTAATGGAATTTCTTCTCTTCGTCCTCTTCGCCTACAACGATTATGCCCGAATCATCGGTAGTGAACCTGATGTATTCGATCAGCTTGCCGCCGCGCTTCAG
Source organism: uncultured Clostridia bacterium (assembly GCA_947304065.1). Classification (GTDB taxonomy): domain Bacteria; phylum Bacillota; class Clostridia; order Lachnospirales; family Lachnospiraceae; genus RUG11977. Next base: position 8,568 of record CAMZAI010000019.1, read on the forward strand.
CTTCACTTCTTTTCTGTATTCGGCCTTGAGGATCGTAGTGCGAATGATCTCTTCGATCTCTCCGGGATTACCCTCAACGGTGTAGCCCACGGATTTTAAAAAACTATGCATCTGTTTGCTCCAATTATTTATCGTCGAGGCAGCTTCTGCGTGTCTTTGCTTCGGTGAGAACCTTCTTCTCCTCCTCGCTTAAGAGCACGTAAGACTCGCCCTTGATGATCTCTTTGATGTAAATGTAGCATCCTTCGTTGCTGCTGTGTACCGATGTAAGAACGAAACCGTCGTTATTGTCGGTCAGCATGCAGAGTGAAAAGCTGAGCTTGCCGCCCATCTCCTTGAATGCGTCATACTTAACAATGCTGAACTTCTGATAGGTAAATTTAAGCTTCTCAAATATCGTAAGGATCTCTGAAGCGTTAATGTCCACCTGGTCGCTGATCTTGTCAATCTGCTTGAACTTGTCGAGGATCGCAGTCTCCAGATTCTTGCCGTCCTTGCCCTGCATAAAGGTCTCATACTTGCTGCGGAACTCGCTGAACTTATTCCAAAGAACGATATATAGTATAATAAGAATTATCAAAACACAACATATGCCGATAATAACATATCCTGCATCGATTCCAAGACTGTTTAACAACTGCATTACTGCTTACCGCCTTTCAAAATAATATCGTAAATCCTTTCAAATTCCTCCAGCGAACTGTAATCGATAACGATCTTTCCTTTGTTATTGTCCTTGCGCTGGATCTCAACCTTCGTGCCGGTAAGAGTGATCAGATTCTTCTCATAGCTCTTGTATGTCGCTTCATCCTCGAGCGTCTTCTTCTGCTTCGAATTATCAGGCTTTCCCTTGGTGATCGTTCTGACTAATTTCTCGGTCTCGCGTACGCTGAGCTTTTCCTCGAATACTTTGCCTGCCAGTTCATACTGGAGATTCGGATCTTCGATGGCAAGAAGAGCTCTGGCGTGGCCGCCGCTGATCTCCTCGTCAATGACCATCTGCTGTACCCTCTCGTCAAGCTTAAGCAGACGAAGTGAATTCGTGATCGTAACTCTGCTCTTTGAAACGCGTACCGCCACTTCGTCCTGTCTGTAGCCGTACTCGTCCATAAGTCTCTGATATGCGTTTGCTTCTTCGATCGAATTCAGGTCCTCTCTCTGAATATTCTCGATCAGGGCTATCTCAACTCTTTCCTTATCTTCATAGTCACGGATAATGGCAGGGACTTCCTTGAGCTTCGCGATCTTGGCCGCTCTGAAACGTCTCTCGCCGGCTACGATCTCATATCTGTTCTTACCCTTCTTCTGAAGGATCAAAGGCTCAACTATTCCGTGCTGCTTGATGGAATCCGCAAGCTCGTTTAACTTGTCCTGATTAAAGTTCTTTCTCGGCTGTTCGGTGTTAACATCGATAAGGTTAACACTTACCATGGTCTCCCCGCCTTTAACCTCTGCTTCGCCGTCGGTCTTTACTGCCGGTGTGTTGTCGGGGATCATCGCATTAAGGCCTTTTCCGAGGCCGCCCTTTCTTGCTGCCATAATAATTCTCCGTTCCGCGCCCAAAATCGGCACATATTGTTAGTTTTTGGTCTTCTGCCACAAGATATAGATTACTGCTCTGTCTTTCTGGTTCTTTTTCTCTTTTTATCCCTTACGATTATCTCTTCCGCGAGCTTGTTATATGCTTCAGCTCCCGAAGACTTCGGATCATAGAGGCAGATCGGCATACCATAGCTCGGTGCTTCCGCGAGTCTGACATTTCTCGGGATAACCGTTCTGTAAATATGGTGCTGAAGATTCGTCTTAACATTCTCAACAACCTGGATAGACAGATTTGTTCTTCCATCATACATTGTAAATACGATTCCGTCAATCGTAAGCTCGGGATTTAATCTCGCCTTTACCAGATCGATTGTATGGATCAGCTGGGAAAGTCCTTCAAGCGCATAGAACTCACACTGAATCGGAACCAGGACCGCGTCTGAGGCTGTCAGTGCATTTACTGTTAATATATTTAATGAAGGAGGGCAGTCGATCATGATATAATCATAATCGTTCTTAACCGCTTCCAATGTCTCTTTTAAAATGTACTCCTTTTTGTTCATTCCGATCAGTTCTATTTCCGCACCGGCCAGATTGACATTTGAAGGAATGACTTTCAGATTTTCTATCGGACTGCTATAAATACATTCCTCTATCTTGCACTCATCTATTATGAGTTCGTAGATAGAATTCTCAACCTGTTTCTTTTCAATTCCAATACCGCTCGTGGCATTACCCTGAGGATCGCAGTCCACTACCAGAACTTTCATCCCCTTCTGTGCCAAAGCTGCCGAAAGGTTTATCGTAGAAGTTGTTTTACCTACTCCACCTTTCTGATTTGCTACTGAGATTATTTTACCCATAGTTCTCCGTTCCGCGACTCAGATCCCTTAATGTCGCTGTATTTATTTCTTGTTTATTATTCTCCGGTTTCAGAAATGTTTCACGTGAAACTATTTCTGTTTTGTATTAAAAATGTTTCACGTGGAACATATTGTGTCTTTAGACCCGTCTCATACTATAGATAGTAGTAAGTGCGTTGTCAATAAAAATCAGGTTACAGGATTACCTGATAGGAGCTGACGAAGGCTTTCCTCCCGATCTGGGATACTTCTTCGGAGTGGATGATAATTTTTCAATCTTTATCAATGACCGGCTGTAGTCAGATCCAACGAGTGAAAAGTCATTTGATACAACTTCTCCTCCTCCGAGTACTTTGATAGCCTTTGCTGCCTCGGTTAATTCTTCGGCCGCCTTCTCTCCTTTATATGAAATAAAGCATCCTCCTACAGAAGCAAAAGGCAAACAATATTCTACAAGTGTAGAAAGATTGGCAACCGCCCTTGAGACAACCACATCATATTGCTCACGATGTTCTGCTTTCGCTGCAGCCTCTTCAGCGCGCGCATGAACGGTCTCGATATCTTTTACTCCGAGTTCTTCTATTACTTCATTTAAGAATATAAGTCTTTTATTGAGCGAATCAAGAAGCGTCAGTCTGATGCCAGGATAGACGATCTTCAACGGGATTCCGGGAAAACCTGCTCCGGTACCGACGTCTATTATCTTCTGGTCCTTAAGATTCAGGACCCTGCTCAACGAAAGGCTGTCCGCAAAATGCTTTATCGCGACTTCTTCGAAATCGGTTATCGCGGTCAGATTCATGACTTTATTCTTCTCTACGAGCATTTCGTAGAACCGGATAAGCTGCATGAGCTGTTCGTCGCTGCATTCCGTACCGTTGTCAGATAAAATCTTCCGCAGTAATTCTTTCTGCTCCATATCATCACCGATTCCTTCCGAGATAAACCAGCAATACATTGATATCCGCGGGCGAAACTCCCGATATGCGGGACGCCTGGCCGATCGATGCGGGACGCATTTGTTTCAGCTTCTGTCTTGCTTCTATCCTGAGCGAAGGTACATCGTCATAATCGATATCCTCCGGGATCAGCTTCTTTTCGAGCTTTCTGAACTGATCGACCTGTATCCTCTGGCGTTTGATGTAGCCCTCGTACTTTATCTCAATATTGATCTGCTCCGCAACGGTATCATCGACCTCCGGCCTTTCGGGATCAATATCCGCAATTGCTTCATAACTCAGCTCCGGTCTTCTGACAAGCTCTGCAAGAGTAGCTCCGGTTGTAAGCTCGGTACTGTTGTGGGCACGCAGGAACTTCTGTATCTTCGCAGTGGTTCCGACAGTCGAAGCTTCAAGTCTTTCGATCTCGGCTTCTATCAGTTCTTTTTTACGTACAGTGCGCTCATAGCTCTCGTCGCTCAGCAATCCGACTCTGTGTCCGTATTCGTAAAGACGCAGATCGGCATTGTCCTGACGAAGGAGCAGTCTGTACTCCGCGCGGGAAGTCATCATCCTGTAGGGCTCTGCGGTCTCCTTTGTTACCAGATCGTCTATCAGGACTCCGATATATGCGTCGGATCTGTCGAGGACCAGCGGCTCTTTTCCGAGAAGCTTCATCGCAGCATTGATACCGGCAATGATACCCTGTGCCGCAGCCTCTTCATAGCCTGAGCTTCCGTTAGCCTGACCTGCGCTGAAGAGTCCGTCGATCGTCTTGAATTCCAGACTTGCCTTGAGCTGTGTCGCATTGATGCAGTCATATTCGATCGCATACGCATTGCGGACGATCACTGCATTTTCCAGCCCCGGAACAGATCTGTACATCGCGTACTGAACATCCTCGGGAAGACTGCTCGACATGCCCGAAATGTACATTTCGTTGGTATAGAGGCCTTCGGGCTCGATAAATACCTGATGGCGCTCCTTGTCCGCAAACCTCATGACCTTGTCCTCGATCGAAGGACAGTATCTGGGGCCGACGCCTTCGATCATCCCCGAGAAAAGCGGGGAACGGTCGATATTGTCGCGGATTATCTTATGTGTTTCTTCGTTGGTATATGTAAGCCAGCAGCTGACCTGGTCTCTGGCAATATCTTCGCTTTTGTTCGAGAACGAAAAAGGTACGATCTTCTCGTCGCCCTTCTGCTCTTCCATCTTGGAAAAGTCGATCGTGCGACGGTCTATTCTCGCGGGAGTTCCGGTCTTAAAGCGTCTGACTTCTATGCCGAGCTTTATCAGCGATTCTGTCAGATGATCCGCCGAAGGAAGTCCGTTCGGTCCGGTGTAATGACTGACCTCGCCTGTGATGCAGCGGGCCTTCAGATATACTCCGGTACAAAGGATAGCACACTTACAGGGATATATATTACCCGCAAAGGATTTCACGCCTGTAATTTTTTTCACGGGAGCTTCCGGATCTTCGACGAGTATCTCGATGATCTCGTCCTGCCTGATCGTAAGGTTCTCCGTATTCTCCATGATCCTGCGCATCTCGCGCGAGTAATCCTTTTTATCGGCCTGGGCACGAAGCGAATGTACCGCAGGTCCCTTTGATGTATTGAGCATCTTTGACTGGATAAAAGTCCGGTCTATATTCTTTCCCATCTCTCCGCCGAGAGCGTCGACTTCCCTTACGAGATGACCCTTCGATGTTCCTCCGATATTCGGATTGCAGGGCATCATCGCAATGCTGTCGACACTGACCGTGAAAACAACGGTCTTTAGCCCCAGCCTTGCGGAGGCAAGAGCAGCCTCACAGCCGGCGTGACCGGCACCGATGACCGCAACATCATAATCGGGATAGATCATTTCTTTGTGCTCCTTTTATTTTCCCATGCAAAACTCACTGAATATCCTGTCGGCCAGATCGTCTTCAACATTGTCTCCGGTGATCAGTCCGAGGGAAGTATACGCCGCCATCAGATCGATCGAGTAAAAGTCCTCGGGCATGCCTGCAAGCAAGCTGTCCTTCACCGCTTCAAGACTCTTTTTCGCTTCGATCAGCAGGTTCTTCTGGCGGATATTCGTGATATATATTTCATCGTTAAAATCGAGCGAACCCGCGAAAAACATATCGGTAATGCACTTTTTGAGTTCGTCGATGCCTGTCTGTTTCGTTGCGGAAATTCCGATGACCGGCACGGATGAAGACTGCAGCTTCGCCCGGATCTTTCCTTCATCGAATTCTTCCACATCGGTTTTATTGACGAGGATAATGCACTTCTTATCTTTAAGCATGTTGAGGATATCGGTATCCTCATCGGTCACTCCGACCGTCGCGTCGACAACATAAAGGATCAGATCCGCTTCCTGTGCGGCGGCGCGCGCCCTGTCCACTCCGATGCGCTCGATCATGTTGTCCGTATCGCGGATGCCTGCGGTATCGATCATCTTCAGCACAATGCCGTCGAGTACCACGGTCTCCTCGAGCGTGTCTCTCGTAGTTCCGGCAATGTCAGTGACTATCGCGCGTTCTTCGCCCAAGATCACGTTCAGAAGTGAGGACTTGCCCGCGTTCGGTCTTCCGAGTATTACCGTGTTTATGCCTTCTTTGATTATTCTACCGTTGTCGTTTGATTTGATCAGCCTGCTGATCTCGTCGATCATCTTATCCGTATCTTCACTGAGTGTCTCAGGAAATCCGTCGAGTGAATAATGCTCCGGATCGTCCAGTGCCGCTTCGATAAAAGCGGTCTTGGAAAGTATGGTATCGCGAAGGCTGGCGATCTTTGTTTTCACATCGCCTCTCAGCTGGTTGACCGAATTCTTGAGTGCGAGCGAACTCTTCGCTGCGATAATATCGCTAACCGCTTCTGCCTGGGTCCGGTCGATCCTGCCGTTTAAAAAAGCTCTCTTTGTGAATTCTCCGGGCTCCGCAGGTCTCGCTCCCGCAGCAAGTACCGTATCGAGGACTGCCTTTGTCACGACTATTCCGCCGTGACAGTCGATCTCTATAATATCCTCACGGGTATATGTATGAGGCGCTTTCATTTTCAGGAGAAGGACCTCATCTACCGTTTTGCCGTCCGCCACGATAAAACCGTACGCTGCCTTGAAGGATTCCATCTCGGAAACCTTTTTGCCGGAAGCCGCGCGGAACACGGCGTCTCCTATTTCGAACGCAGCATTTCCGCTGACTCTTATGATACCGATCCCGGAAGCGGAAAGACCGGAAGCTATCGCCGCTATCGTATCATGTTCCATATGCTGCATCCTTTCCTCATTTTAAACGAAAAGGCGGGTTTTTAAAACCCGCCTTCATAACAGTTTTTACTCTTTAGAAGCTTCAGCCTTTGCCTGAGCCTCGGCTGCGGCCTTGGCAGCTGCCTTCGACTCTAAGTAATCTGCGTAATCCTTCTTGTAATCGGTGCTGTAATCCTTGGTGTCCGCACCGTATCTCTTATGAAATTCGCGGCTGCTGCTGACTTTTTTGTTATTTCTTCCCGAATCAAAGCGCTTGTTGCCGTAACGTCCGTTTCCACGGCGTCTGTCCTCATAAACAACACCCTTCTTGGGAGCGATGATAACCTTGCGGAAAGGCTCCTCGCCTTCGCTGAAGGTCTCAACGTACTTGTCGTTCTGGAGTGCCGAATGAATGATCCTTCTCTCGTAAGGGTTCATGGGCTCAAGCGCAACCTGCTTGCGGAACTTCTTAACCTTTGTGGCGATGTTCTTTGCCAGATTCTCAAGTGTTTCCTTACGTCTCTCGCGGTAGTTCTCGGTGTCGAGCTTAACCTTAACGTACTTGCCGGTCTCTTTTGTAACCGCAAGGCTTGCAAGATACTGGAGAGAATCAAGTGTCTGTCCTCTCTTGCCGATGAGGATTCCCATGTCGTCGCCGACGATCTGAACTTCAAGTGTCTCTGTCTCTTCGTTGTTCACAACATCAACAGTTGCTTCAACTTCCATGGCTCCGAGAACATTGAGTATAAATGTCTTAACTATCTCTTCGGGATTAACGGCTTTCTTCTGAACCCTGATAACAGCGGGCTTCTTTCCGAAACCGAGGAATCCCGTGCTGGCTTCTTCAACTACCTCATAAACAACTTTGTCGGAGGTTGTTGCGAGCTCGGCAAGTGCGGCCTCGAGTGCTTCTTCAACCGTATTGCCGGAAAATTCCTTCCAATCTTCCATTATTCTTCAGTTCCTTCCTCTGCTGCGTTGTCCTGAGCTGCGCTTTCGGTATTTTCTTTTGCTTCAGCCTTTGCTTCGTCTTTTGCGTTGGCGCGTGCCATAAGAAGATTTGCGTTGGCTGCTATGCTCTTCGCGCTGTATGAAACGGTGCTGCGCTGGTAATCGGCTCCGCTCGCAGATTTACGTTTATTGTTTTTCTTGTATTCGGTATTGTCGTATGCGGTGTTGTCGTAAGTCTTTGTGGACTTCTTCGCAACCTCGGCCATCTTGTTGTCATATACGACACCGAGCTTTTCTTTTCTCTTGTTGGCTTTCTCAACATTCTTCTCGATCATCGCGTCAAGATCGGTCTTGTCAAGATAACGATTGATGAAAACAGTCTGAAGGATGGTGAACAGAGCCGATGCGATCCAGTAGATGCCCACACCGATGGGGAGCATAAGACAGAACACACCCGACATGATCGGCATGATCGTGTTCATGGTGTTCATCGATCCTGCCATGGGGCTGTCGTCTTTCTTTTTCTGAGGCTGGCTCGCGCTCATCAGCTTTGTCTGGATCATCTGCGTAACTACAGCGAGTACGGGGATGAGCAGTGAACCGATGATCTTGAAATTGGGAGTATCAAGAATGTTCAGGCCGAAAAGGTTGTTGGCCGAAATGATACTCTTAACAGTCTCGGCGCATGTTCCCTCAAGAGCTGCAAATGAGCTGTTCTGGAAAAATGCGTCCCAGTTTGCGGTAGAAAACTTCGCAAGGATGTCAATGAGGCTGTTTGTGTATTCCGTGGAACCTACTGCGTAGGTTGCAAGGTTGTTGGTAACGCGCAGACCGTTATCGGTAACGAAAGTAGTGATAACATCTGCATGTCCGGGTACTTTATCGATGATAGCTGTAGCTATCGTTCTGTACCAGTCGCCTACTTCTCCGACATATGCGGGGATCGCGTAAATAACGCGATAGAGGGCGAACATGATAGGAAGCGAGATGAGGAGCGGCAGACAGCCTCCCATGGGATTCGTGCCATACTTGGCATAAACCTCCTGTGTCTCGGCCTGCTGGCGTCTCATCGACTCTTCGTCTTTCTTTCCCTTATACTTTTCCTGAATCTTCGTGAGTTCAGGATTCATCTTTGATGAGAGTCTCGTGAATTTCTGCTGCTTTATCGTAAGGGGCAGCATAAGCATTTTTACTACAAATGTAAATAAGAAGATACATAATGCGAGATTATGTATTCCGAAGAATCCGACAAATTTGTAGATCGCATCAAGAATAACTCCCATTATCCAGGCAAACGGCTTTAAGATACCGGTAACCTGGGTTAAAAACAGGATATTCAATTTTACCTCTCAATCTGTTACGGAACTGCTATCCGCAACATACAAAATCTAGGGTACCGGATCGTATCCTCCCTTGGCAAACGGATGACATCTGAGTATTCGTTTCGCTGCTAAAAACGAACCCTTCAAAGCTCCGTGCTTCTGAAGCGCTTCGATCGCGTAAGATGAGCAGGTTGGAATGTAAATACACACACTCCGCCTCTTCAGCGGTGATATATATTTCTGATAAACTCTGATCAAAAAGATAAGAATAGTTTTCATCGCAATATCTTATGGAGTCCGGCAAGATGCAGCATCGCATCTCTTACGTCAAAATAACTCCTGCCCCTTGCGCCCGCACGCGCCACTACCACAATGTCCAAACCACTATTGAACATGCCGCCCGTGATCCGGTATGCTTCACGGACGAGTCTGGTAATTCTGTGTCTGACAACGCTGTTCCCGATCTTCTTGCTGACCGAGATCCCCAATCTGTTGTATTCAAGGTCGTTCGCGAGAACGTACATGACCAAAATGCGATTGGCAAAACTTCTGCCGTTTTTATAAACGTTGTCAAACTGCGGATAATTCTTTAATGTAACTGTTTTCGACACATTCAGATCCTCAGAGCCTGTTTCTTCTGTTCGGACATAATGTCTTTTAACAGAAGAAAAGGTCACATAAATGCGACCTCAGGCTGATAATTTATGTCTTCCTTTTGCTCTTCTGGCAGATAATACCTTACGTCCGCCTGCTGTAGCCATTCTCTGACGGAAACCGTGAACCTTGGATCTCTGTCTGTTCTTGGGCTGGAATGTCATTTTCATGTTCGTAACACCTCCTTTTCGAATTAAAGTATATGACCTTCAAAAAGGCGATAATATTCGCTTTTATACAAAAGGTCAAATTAACAGCATTACAATTATATTTACCAAAGTCATTTTCGTCAAGTAAATTCTTATTTTTTTAATACATTAAGGAAGTTATCAACCGTTTTTTAAGTTATGCACACGAGGTGTGGATATGTTGATAATTTTATGTGGATAACATTTATTTATTGAAAATTCTTTCTCTATGATATAGAATAATTATGTGTGGCAATTTCGCCTTTTGATGATAATGAAGACGGAGATTTTTTTATATTATGAAGGAAAAGATAGCGCAAAACTGGGACGAAATACTTGAATTCTTAAGAACCGAATACAATATCAAAAAGGTTTCTTACGAGACCTGGCTCCAGAATCTCAAGTTTAAGGATGTCGAAGACAACAAGATCATAATCGTTGTCGACGATGAGGACGCTTTCTCAAATATTTCCTTCATTCAGAACAAATACGGAACATTTATCAAGAACGCGATCGCCGAAGTACTTAGTTTAGATTCACTGCCTGAGATCGAGATCATCGCCGAGGCTGCACAGCCTTCGAAAAAGCCTGTCCCCGAGATTAAAAACAGTTCGAACTATTCTTCTGATTTTATTCTTGTCCCCGACTATACTTTCGACAATTTCGTAGTCAGCAGAAGCAATTCCATGGTTCATGCGGCAGCTCTTAAAGTCGCGGAAGCTCCCGGAGAGATTTACAATCCTCTCTATATATACGGAGATCCCGGACTCGGAAAGACGCACCTCATGCATGCGATTGCTCACTTTATATTGGATAATTCTCCGAATCTGAAGGTTATGTACGTTACGAGTGAGAAGTTTACGAATGAGATCGTAGACAGCATCAGACAGGGTAATGTTTCTCCGTCCGACGTCCGCGACAAGTATCGCAACGTTGATATCCTTCTTATAGATGATATTCAGTTTATTATAGGAAAGAGCAGAACACAGGAAGAGTTCTTATATACATTCAACTACCTGACCGAGGCCAGGAAGCAGATCGTTATTTCATCCGATAAGCCGCCGCGCGACTTCACGGATCTGGACGAACGCTTCCGCTCACGTTTCGAAAGCGGACTTATCGTGGATATCACGACTCCCGATTTTGAAACAAAGATGGCCATCCTTAAGAAGAAACTCGAGATGAAGCAGCTCGAGACCGGCATGAGCATTGATATCAGCGACGAATGTCTTGCATATATCGCCGACAATATCAACACAAATATCAGATCCCTCGAAGGCGCCCTGACCAAGGTCATCGCTCTGGCGAACCTCAATCACAAGGCCATCAACATGGAACTTGTCGAGTACGCCCTAAAGGACATGATATTCCCGAACCAGCGCAAGGTCATCACTCCGGAATTCATCATCGATGTGGTTTCGGAACATTTCGACATCACGACCGAAGATATACTTTCGGACAAGAGAGACAGCAGGATAGCTCTTCCGAGACAGATCGCGATGTATCTCTCGAAGCGTTATACGATGAGAAACGTCAACGATATCGCGAAAGTTTTCAGGCGCGATCACTCGACGGTCATCCATGGCATCAAGTCTGTTGAGGATAAGATAAAAGATAATCCCGATGTGGAGAATAAAGTGGATATCATCACCAAAAAGCTCAACATCAGGTGAGGTACATATCAGAGTATCGAAAGTTATTAACAGACCTTTAACATGATATGTGGAGTCCATAAACCCTGTATTTTTCCATGTTTCATGTACTTATCCACTTTTGAACGCCCTTTATTACTATTAATATAATTATTTAATAATATATTTATTTATACGGCAGAGGAGGAAAATCCAAAATGAAAATCAAATGCTCAAAGGCAAATCTTCTTGCAGGGATCAATATTGTTTTAAAGGCGGTTCCGGTTAAAACCACCATGAACATTTTGGAGTGCATCCTGATCAAAGCCGCCAACGGCCAGATCAAGCTTGTCAGCAACGACATGGAACTCGGAATAGAGACTGTTGTTGTCGGAGAGATCGCTGAAGAAGGCGTTATCGCCATCAATGCAAAGATCTTTTCGGATATGGTGAGGAAGCTTCCCGACAGCGATGTTACCATCGAGACGGATTCTTCTCTCAATACAAAGATCACATGCGAGAAGTCGAAGTTCAGCATTTCCGCAAAGGACGGCAGCGAATTCCCGGGACTTCCCGTTATCGAGAAGAGCAAGAGAGTGACCATGTCGGAGTTCAGCCTCCGCAGCATTATCGTTCAGACCGTTTTCTCAATTTCGGATAACGAAAATAATAAGATCATGACCGGTGAGCTCTTCGAGATCAAGGGCAGCAAGATGAGAGTCGTAGCGTTGGACGGTCACAGGATAGCGGTAAGGAACTTGGAGCTTAAGGAAGATTTCGGAAATTATAAGGTAATCGTTCCCGGCAAGGCGCTGAATGAGATCAGCAAGATCCTTTCGGGCGAGGCTGAGGACGAGGTTAATATCTACTTTGCCGACAAGAATATCATGTTCGAGCTCGAGGATACCATCATTCTTTCGAGACTTATCGAAGGCGAATACTACAAGATCGACCAGATGCTCTCTTCCGATTTCGAGACGAAGATCACGGTCAACAAGCGCGAGCTCTTCAACAGTATCGACAGAGCGACCCTTCTGATCAAGGAAAGCGACAAGAAGCCCGTTGTCATTGAGACCGCGGACCAGAGCCTGAAGCTTAAGATGGATACCTCGATCGGATCCCTCGATGATGAGATCCTTATCGAG
>CAMZAI010000020.1 GCA_947304065.1 uncultured Clostridia bacterium
AAGTTTGGAAGGGATAAACGCTGAAGGCATCTAAGCGTGAAGCCCCCCTCAAGATGAGATATCCCATAACACAAGTTAGTAAGACCCCTTGAAGACGACGAGGTTGATAGGGCAGAGGTGGAAGTGTGGTAACACACGCAGCTGACTGCTACTAATAGGTCGAGGGCTTGACCTGAGGTTGTTGGTTATTGTATAGTATTCATATGTCAGTTTATTCCTCGATAGCTCAATGGCAGAGCATCCGGCTGTTAACCGGAGGGTTGTTGGTTCGAGCCCAACTCGGGGAGCTCATTTAGCGGATTTTTTAAGTCCGCTATAATTTTATACGGCGACATAGCCAAGTGGTAAGGCGTGGGTCTGCAACACCCTGATGCGCCGGTTCAAATCCGGCTGTCGCCTCTATCAGAAACCCCATCCTAATGAGAACAGGACGGGGTTTTTGTTTATTTACTAAACCTACAGTTTATTGAAAAATCATCATAAAAATACTAATATATAAACAAAGAGATCGCAATGCAATAAGCGCGTTTTCATAAGACACAGGAGGCGAGAATATGACAAAAATGACATCGGCATACGCCAACAAGGTTATCAGAAAACTGAACGAGGACAAAGAGTTCTGGCTTAACAAGGAGCGCGAGGGAAGCACCTACGTTGCTGCTGCTGACGAGGAACCCGTTATTCCCGAGTACGATTACGAGACGGTGGTGAAGCAGATAACCGAGCTTGATGCGAGGATCCTGAAGATCAAGCACGCCATCAATATCAACAACGCCACAAACCACATCAAAGTCGGTGAGGAGGAGATGTCGATCGACGAGATCCTCGTCAGGATGGCACAGCTTTCCAACCGTAAGTCGGTCCTCGACATCATGCGTAAGCGTGAGCCCAAGAAGAGGATCAATTCGGGCTATTACGCAGCCAGAAAGGCCGCTCCCGAGTTCGAGTACATCAACTATGACCTCGAGGTCGTAAAGCGCGAATATGAGCGCGTGGACGCCGAGATCGCGGCCATGCAGATCGCGCTCGACAAGTACAATCAGACCTTTGAGTTCGACGTGGACGACTGAGCAGGAAATTTTCGGGGCAGGCCTGCGACCTGCTCCGTTTTCCGGACAGATTACTTCTCTAAGACAAATATCGGTTAATCCCTTTTGGGAAGGTTCAATGTTCATGTTATCGCTTTTTCCGTTATTCCTTTATTTCGTAAAGGTTTATTGTTAGGAAGCTGATCATTTTGATACTTACATCAAAAAAACAATCTGTCGAAAACTTGGCGCATTGCGCCGCGGGGCACTGAAGTTCGGTTTCAGGTGCCCTTTTTCTTTTGTACTTGACGGAATCGGTTTATTTTTGTATTTTATTATATGCGTGCGTTTTTTGCGGCCTGCGGGCCTGAAACATCGCAGACGCGGCGCGCGGTATAAGCTTATAAATATATTTGAAATGAGGGAAAGAATATGTGGTTTATATGTGCATTGATCACCACGCTCGCGTGGGGCGCGGCAGATCTGTTCTATAAGAAAGGCGCAGATGAGAAGGATAAATATTCGCATCTGAAGACTTCGATGATCGTCGGCTTCATCATGGGCGGACACGCGATCGCGACGCTGCTTCTTAACGATATCGGATACGATCCGAAGAACCTGCTGATCTACCTGCCCGTATCGGCAATGTATATCCTGTCGATGACGGTGGGTTATTTCGGACTGAGATACCTGGAGCTTTCGATCTCGTCCCCGATACAGAATTCGTCGGGCGCGATCACCTGCATCCTTTGTCTTGTGCTTCTCGGCCAGACGATGGACTGGCTCTCGGCAGGAGCGGTTGTCCTTATCTGTGCCGGCGTGTTTGCGCTCGGACTCCTTGAGAGGATAAAACTGAAGCAGGACAGGGCGCAGCTTCCCGAGGCTGACAAGCTGGCCGATGAGAAATACAGGATCGGTATCGTTGCGTTCCTGATGCCTATTCTTTACGCGATCGTTGACTCGCTCGGAACCTTCTTTGACGCGTTCTATCTTGACGATATCGATGCTACTCCTCTTGTCAATGTTACCGAGGAGACCTTTGAGGATGTTGCGAATATTTCCTACGAATTCACCTTCCTTATCTGCGGCGTGATCATCTTTATCTTCCTTATGATCAAACAGGCTGCGGAGATGAAGAAGCGCAAGGATAACGGTACCACAAAAGAAAATGCGGCGATGAACACACTCAAGGGCATTGATGACGAGGATGATGAGGCGCTTATGAAGGCGCTTGCCGATCTGGACGGAAAGACAACCGTTGCATCCGGCAAGGACGAGACCGTTGCGGCCGCAGGCGAATTCATACCTTTAAGGCTCTCCGATCAGGTGAGCAGGATACTTGCAGCGGTATTCGAGACTGCCGGACAGGCAACCTATGTATATGCGATGAGCGGCAACGGCGTTGTAGCAGCTCCCATGATCGCATCCTACAGCATTATCTCGCTGATCCTTTCGAGGATATTCCTTAAGGAAAAGCTGAACGCAAAGCAGTACATCGCGGTGGCGGTGGTTATCGCCGGAATCGCTGTACTCGGCATAGCGGAAGGTCTTGCGGAATAAGCAGGATACGCAGGATAAAGCCTTCTTGACATCGGAAGAAAAAGCCATTATACTATCATTTGTCGCGCAGCCGGGGAGTCAGCGGTGCCCTGAACCTGCAATCCGCTACAGCAGGGGTGATGTTCGGCAGAGGGTGGGGCGTGTTGCGCAGCCCCATATAAGTGATGTTGACGTTTGGGTCTCACACAACAGGAACCCGTGAACCGTGTCAGGGTAGGAATACAGCAGCACTAAGCGGTGCATTCTGTGTGTTGTGAGGCAGCCTGGACCGAGTTAACTGTATGGGTAACGGTGATATTCTTCATTCGAAGCAGAACGCGCGATATTTTTATGCGATAAAAGAGCACCCGCTTATAGGGAAATAGTAAGATAAAAGGACATTGAACGGGATTTTTCCGTGAGATGTCCTTATTTATTGCGTTTGTAAACATGTTGTCTTATAATTGAAAATGAATAAATGTGAGCAGTGATAAGGTATTGATAGCATATCTGTATAATGACTGGAGAAGACGGTATGAATTTGAATTCAACCAATCAGGTGCCGGCCGGAACTGTGATCTGCGAAGCCGGCAAAGCGGACGGATGCATATATATGGTGCTTAAGGGCAAGGTTATGCTTGCGACCGGAGGCGCGGGCGTCGTGATGGGCGCGGGAACTCTGCTGGGCCTTGAGCAGCTCTCGGGCAAGCCCTATCCCTATACCTGCACGGCGGCGGAGGACGCCTCGGTCTACGCGGTTTCCGCAGACTCCGAGAAGGGGCTTTTTGCCCTCCTTGCAGCGAACAAGGATTATAACGGGATCACGGTGTACAACCATGTCCGCCTGATCTCCGAGCTGTCGAAGCAGCAGGGCAAGCTTGCTGAGTGCGCGGCAAGCCTTTATGACGACATTAAGGGCTTTAATGAGGAATTCCTGAGCACCGCGCAGAAGAACGGCTGCAAGACCGGACTTCTGGCTGAGATCGCCGGCATTGAGCCTTTCTCTCCCATGACGGGAGAATGCGCGGATACGCAGCTCATGCTCGAATATTCGAAGATCCCGTATGAAGCGGTCAAGAACTTCTACGGCTTCAGCTCGAAGCTGGCCGTTGAAGAGATGAAGAGGATGACAAAGTGCGAGGATTCGCTGCTTCAGGCCTGCGCGGAGAGCGCCGATTATGTGGAAGAGCTCTATATGCTGCTGGCCGGCAGCGAGAAGAGCC
Organism: uncultured Clostridia bacterium; assembly: GCA_947304065.1. Taxonomy (GTDB): domain Bacteria; phylum Bacillota; class Clostridia; order Lachnospirales; family Lachnospiraceae; genus RUG11977. Next base: position 3,791 of record CAMZAI010000020.1, read on the forward strand.
TTTACCGCAATCTGCTCGGACTTGCGATCGATCTTAAGAAAAAGGGCGCCGATACTTCCGTTATCGACGATATGATAAACGCCTGCCGTGAGTATACGACTCTGGTCAAACAGCTCATAGGAACGCAGACCACGCGCAGATGGCGCGTTGACGAGGCAGCTCTCGACGAAATGTATGAGACCTACACCGGCGGCGGAGATTTCAGGGATGAGAGCGATGCCGCGGGAGCGGCTGTGGAAGGCGCACTCGTAAATCTTGTTAATTCCCTGAACAATACATTTGGGCAGCTTGTCGCATTCGGCGACTATCCGGCCGAAAAGGCGGACGCGTTCGAGGAACTGCTGAAGCAGTTCGCGGAGCTTCCGGACAAGGGCAGCACGGACGAGGCTGTCAGAAAGCTCAGAAAGGGCCTTACAGAGCATTATTACGATCTGTACAAGCGCGTTGCGCTCAATTCATTTACCCAGCCCAAGGTACCGAAGGCGGTGGAACTGTTCCTGGACATGGGCTTTGTCAGCGAAAAGCTTATAACGCCCGACGAACTGCTTCAGATCCTTCAGCTGAAGAAGACCGCGGTATCCTCTCCCTGCACCGTTTATTACATGTCGGAGTGGCTGAGGGCCGTTTACAATGAGGAACAGGAGCCTTCAAGGAACGATCTCGGACAGGATTACGCCGAAGCTCTGCGCGAGCAGAAGAAGACCGGTCAGATCACCGAGGAAGAGGCGAAGGAGCTCATGTCCGATCCGGTCAGGAAGGTCGAATACGAGATCAACAACGTTATGGTCCATGCGAACAGAGTCGTAAACGGACAGCTCTCGATATTCGTTCCGTTCCTTTATTCGGAGCAGCTCGCAGGCGATATCGACAGGGGATACATGACATCGAAGCGCCTGAATTACGCGATCGAGGACCTTACCGCGATCGATTTCTCGGTATTCTGCCGCGAGGCACTGTTTGTCGATGAAGAGCTCGGCATAGAGCGCGAATACGAGATGAAGAACGTATTCCCGAACTTTGTTATCTACCCGATCGCGGGCGAGAACGTGGTAATGTGGCAGGAGATCACGGGCAGAAAGCGCGACAGCGAGGGCAGGTTCTTTGCCCCGGTATTTACGTTTGCGGGCCTTAACGATATGCTGATCCGCTCGTTCGGACATTTCAGATGGGCGCTGTGCAAGACCATTCAGGGCGTTAACTGGAACAATATCCAGGTCAGATCGCTGACCGCGGAATATTCGGATTACATTCAGTTCTACAAAAAGAATCACGACCTGTCCGACGAATGGAAGGACAAGGTTAAGCTGCAGATCCAGCGCGGCAGGAACAACTTAAGGCAGGTATTCACGCTGGATTACGAGGTTTGGGTAAAGGCCGAGAGCACAGGCTCCGTGCGCCTGAACAAGGTAGTGCGCGAGATGCTTGCGACATATTGTCCCTTTGCGGCAAATATCCGCGAGACGGTATGCCGCCAGCCTATATTCGAGGGAGCTTTCGCAAGGAGCAACAGAGAGCGCGCGAAGAAGGTGCATGAGCTCGAACTCCGCCACAAGGCTCTAGAGGCAAAGGGCATCGAGGTGCCCGAGGCGCTCGTTCGGACTTTGGAATTCTATAAATCATTGTGATCGGCAACAACGGAGCATTTATGCTGGAAGTTAAGAACGTTATAAAGAATTATCATGGCAAAAGAGTCGTGGACGGCCTGTCCTTCTCGGTCGACAAAGGGCAGATACTCGGCATGGTGGGCGCGAACGGCGCCGGCAAATCCACCTGCGTTTCGATGATCGCGACGCTGATCAGGCCGGACGGCGGGACCATATTGTACAACGGAGAAGACATTGTCTCCAACCCGCGCGCGATCCGTTCGAAGATGGGATTTGTACCTCAGGACATCGCGCTGTACGAGACACTCTCGGGCATGGACAATCTCCGCTTCTGGGGTAAGGAATACGGAGTGGAAGCGGCCGGACTCGACGCTGCGATAGAGAGAGTATGCCGCATCATCAGCTTTGACCGCGATATGCTGAAAAAGCGCGTGAGCGAGTATTCCGGCGGAATGAAGAGAAGACTGAACATCGGCGTCGCGCTGCTGCATGAGCCGGAGCTCGTGGTGCTCGATGAACCCACGACAGGCATTGACATTCAGTCGGGCAGCCAGATCCTCGACGCGATCGGGAATCTTCGCAGGCAGGGCACGGCGGTGGTCTACGTCGGTCATTATATGGAAGAGGTTGAGAGGATATCCACGCATATCTGCGTGATGGACGGCGGCAGATGCCGCGCGTTCGGCTCGAAAGAAGAGCTGCTTGAAACCCCTGAGGGAAGGATAACGCTTGCGGAGCTTTATACGAGGCTTTGCGGGCAGCAGTAATGTAAGCGGGAAAAGTAATAGGAAAGCAGGTGCAGACTTTGGAACGGTATAGGAATTTTGTCCGTCTTGAGCAGATGAAAGAGAACATCAGGGCAGGGAGGAACGAAGAGGCCCTGAAGCTGGCAGACTGCCTGAATCCGGCAGCGGTCAGGAGTAATTCGGATCTTACCATCATGTCTGATCTATATCTTGAGAGCGGCATGCTCGCGAAGGCGGGAGCCTGCCTCGACGAGCTCTATTCGCGCAAAAAGACGCGCAGTATCCTGATGCAGCTCATCAATCTTTCGGTACGCCTCAAAAAGGTCGAGGAAGCGGAGAAGTATTACCGCGAATTCAAGGCAATGGCGCCCGACGATTTCTATAATTACATTTTCCGCTACAGCATAGACAAGATCAAGGGCAGGAACTACGACACCCTGATCGAGCATCTTGAGAAGCTCAAGGCCACGGAATACATCGATTCGTGGGCGTATGAGCTCGCGAAGCTTTATCATAAAGCAGGCAGAAAGGATGACTGTATCCGAGAGTGCGACGACATAGTCATCTGGTTCGGCGACGGCGAATATGTTGACAGGGCGAAGGCGCTGAAGGCGTACTATCTCGGAGAACTCTCGGGAGTAATGCGTCCCGACAGGACCGAAACGGCAGAGAAGGCGGAAGAGCCCGAAGCTGCTGCGGAAACCGAAAATGCACAGGCAGCCGACGATTCCGGCATTGTTGAGATCATCGGAAGCGTGGAAGAAGCGGCCGCGGCGGCATTGTCCGAAGAGGAGAATGACGACGATATGGTGGTCGTTCCGGAGAAGGAAGCAGAGCCCGAAGACGTACCGGAAGAGACGGAAGAAGCCGAAGCGTCAGAGGATGAATTTGCAGGATCAGAAGCGGTTGAAGCAATAGAAGAAGCTGTGCCCGAAGCGTCCGCAGAGGATTCCGGGGAAGAGGATTTTGCCGAGGATCTTAAGGATTTCGAGGCTGATATCGACGACATAAAGATCGCGGACGAAGTATTTGCCCAGATAGAAGGCTACGAGGGCGGCTACATCGAGGTGGAGCCCGTGGATGTATCGGGAGTTATTAACGACGAAGACTTTGAGGAAAACAAAGCTCCGGCCGGTTCGGTGAGCGTAAAATACGAGTCCGGGGACGACGGGACAGAAGAGGAGATGCAGCTCGAGGAGGACGAGGAAGAAGCCGCAGACGAGGCCGGAGAAGATATTTACGGTGAAGATGAGTCTGAGGCAGAAGAAGAGCCCGGAGAAGACATTTACGGTGAAGATGAATCTGAGGCAGAGGAAGAACCCATAGAGGAGCCGGAAGAAGCATACGGTGAGGAATTCGAAGAGGAATTCGCAGCGGAAGCAGAACCCGCAGAAGAGCCCATAGCGGAAGCAGAACCTGCAGAAGAGCCTGCAGCGGAAGCTGAACCCGAGGAAGAGATCGAAACAGCTTCGCATACCTTCAAGGGACCGAGCGTCGCAAAGATATCTCCCGACAGCCTGCTTGCTGCCTTCCTGTCAAAGAAGGAAGCGCAGCTCGAGGATTATTTCGGTTTCTTCGCGTACCAGCGCGACATCAGGGGACAGCTGATCAAGGTCCTTGAGATCCTGCTCAATCCCCAGATCAAGAACAAGTGCCTGATCGTTTCGGGCGAGCATAACAGCGGAAGCAAGACCATTATCAAGGGTATCACGAAGATCCTTTATCAGAGCGGTTTCTTAAAGAGCCCCCAGGTAGCATTTACCGAGGCAGAGAAGATGAATACCATGAGTCTTGAGGACAAGATGGAGCGTCTGCTCGGATGCTGCGTACTGATCAACAACGCAGGCAAGCTTTCGGCGGATGCGGTCGGAAGGCTGCTTAAGGCGAATGAGAAATTTGCGGGAAGAACTGCGGTCATCATTACCGATTACAGAAGCGAGATCAACAGGATGCTGAAGGACTATCGCGAGATAAACAGCATGTTCCCGCAGCGCGTACATATTCCTTCTTACGACATGGAGGACATGGAAGACCTGTTGTTCGTAAGGCTTAACGAGAACAGCTGCGAGATAGAGAAGCATGCGTACCAGCTGATGCTGAAGAAGCTCAAGGCGATCGTAAAAGAAGTGCCCGAAGGAAGTCTCGCCGAGGCGGACCGCTTTATCGGCGGCGCGATCGATGGAATGGAGACCAGGAATGCGAAGAAGCTCCTGACCGGCGGATTTGACAAAGTAAACGGCAACGACCGTATAGTGACCGTTGCCGACATTGAACAGTAAGTATCAGACTACGAATTCGAGATCGATCTCATTCTTGAGATTCTGGCCGCCCTTTGACTCAACCTTCTTTGTTACGTGAAGGGTATAGTTTTCACCCGAGGCGTAGGCCTCGGTGGGCTCGATCTCTATTGCGTGGAGGTCGGGATTGTATGAGATCTTGGTGTCGACCTTCGCTCCCTGACTCGTATATACCATGAGGTTGTCGTTATTGACCGTGGCGGGATTCAGGGGGATATTGAAGACGATCCTCCAGATAAACTTACCCGTGCGGAATTTAAGGTCCTGCTTGACCAGACGCTTATCTTCTCCGGAAACATTGACAATATTGAGGTAATTGGGCATCTGTTCGGTTCCTTTCTTTATGCGTTCCTTTTGAGAATAAGTATACAAGAAAATCCGGAAAAGTAAATACAGGATTGGGTATTCTGAGGGGTTTACATTTTCTACTGTTGTGTTATAATTGTTTTAACCATAATTATGACATATATGTCTGAATTATGTCAGCATGATCATTAACTCGTTTTCGGAACGAATTATATAGAGGTGGAAAATGGAACAATACATTATCAAAGGGGGTCGCAGCCTTGCGGGTGAAGTTGTCATCAACGGGGCGAAGAATGCGGCGCTCGGAGTTATTGCGGCTGCAATAATGACAGATGAGCCTGTTATCATCGAGAACCTTCCCGATGTACTTGATATAAATGTTTTGCTTGATGCTATCGGCGAGATCGGAGCCGTGGTTGAGAGAATTGACAGACATACGGTTAGGATCATCGGAACGATCAACAGTGTTGAAGTAGACAACGAAAGCATGCGCAAGATGCGCGGATCATATTATCTTATCGGAGCACTTCTCGGAAAGTGCGGAAGCGCGCAGGTTCCGCTTCCGGGCGGCTGCAATATCGGCAGCAGGCCCATCGAGCAGCATACGAAGGGATTCAGGGCCCTCGGCGCGGATGTGGACATCAGCTTCGGTATGGTCAATGCCAAGGCTGATAAGCTTACGGGCAACCATATCTATTTCGACCTTGTGTCGGTAGGCGCCACGATCAATGTCATGCTTGCTTCGGTTCTCGCGGAGGGACAGACCATTCTCGAGAACTGCGCGAAGGAGCCTCATGTCGTTGATGTTGCGAACTTCCTGAACAGCATGGGCGCGAACATTAAGGGCGCAGGAACCGACGTTATCAGGATCCGCGGAGTTGAAAAGCTTCACGGAAGCACCTATTCGATCATTCCCGATCAGATCGAGGCAGGAACATTTATGCTTGCGGCGGCAGCCACACGCGGCGATGTTCTGATAAAGAACGTTATCCCGAAGCATCTCGAGGCCATTACTGCGAAGCTTCTCGAGATCGGCTGCGAGGTAGCCGAGGACGATGATTCCGTTAGAGTCATTGCGAACAGAAGACTCGGGCAGACACAGCTCAAGACCCTTGTATATCCCGGATTCCCCACGGATATGCAGCCTCAGATGACTGCGACGCTGGCTTTCAGCGAGGGCACGAGCATTGTTACCGAGAGCATTTTCGAAAACCGTTTCAAATATGTTGACGAGCTCACCAGAATGGGAGCGAGCATTAAGGTTGAAGGCAATACCGCTATCATCAACGGCGTGGAGAAGCTTACCGGAGCTACGGTTTGCTCACCCGACCTCCGTGCGGGCGCGGCACTCGTTATCGCGGGCCTCGCGGCGGAAGGCTTTACGATCGTTGAGCAGGTTGAATATATTGAAAGAGGCTATGAGCATTTCGAGGTTAAGCTCAAAGAGCTCGGAGCCATGATAGAGAGAGTCGAGGATACCGATGCAAAGGCTATCCAGAAATTCAAGCTCAAGGCCGGCTGACCGGCATAATATAAGAGCAGGAGATCGGATCTCCTGCTCTTTTTATGTCTGTTGATGTCCCGGTCAAAGCATCGCTTCGATGTAAAGGTCATGCTCCTTCATCAGGTCGATATAGTTCCCGTCAGCGATCTGGATCAGGGGCCTCGAATAGCGGAGCTTGTTGATGTAGACGATCGTACCGACCGTGCCGTTGTTTAAGCGGACGCGAGTACCGAGGTAGCTCTGCGTTATATTGTCCATGAATACCATCAGGTATTTCGGATCGAAATGAGTGAGGCCGTCGGTCTCGAACATGCGCATGACTTCAAACGGACACTTGCCCCTGCGATAGGATCTCGGGCTGGTCATGGCCTCGTAAACATCGGCGATAGCGACGATCTTCGCGAACTCGTCGATCTTGTCAGCGGTCAGGTTCATCGGATAGCCGCTGCCGTCGCAGCGCTCGTGATGCATGACTGCGGTAAGCTTTATACTGTTGTCGAGATTCTTGTCCTTAAGGAAGTTATAACCGGCTACAACGTGGCCTTCAACCGTACGCCTCTCATCGGGAGTGAGCGGCGTGGTTTTTTCGAGGATCTCCTTCGGGATCATCATCTTTCCGACATCGTGATACAGTCCGCACTGGATCAGGGTCTGGATATCCTTGTCGGAGAAGCCGAGCCATTCGCCTTCGACCGCGCAGATCAGCGAAACGTTGAGCGAATGCGCGTAAGTCGTGTCGTCAAAATCACGGAAGCAATGGAGCAGGTCGAATACCTGGATTCCGTTGCGGCAGGATGAACGAAGATTCTCGGTGGCTGCGGTAAGAGTCTCGGTATCGGCGATCTTCTGCGACGAAACCATCTTTTTGAACTCGTCCTCCATTACGGAGACGGAACTGTTGAAGGAACTGCTGTATGCGGCGAATTCTTCGGTATCGCGAAGCTTATCGAAATAAGAACGCTCATCGGAAGAAGCAGGCGCCGGTGCGGGCGCAGCATTTTTGTCTTCCACGTAAATGCGGAAGCTGCCTATCATATGGAAACGCATACGGGCAATGGCCTTGTCCGTGAGCGCAGAGTCTTTCGGGACGATCAGCTGGTTGGAGGTGTTGAGGATATCCTCGGCAACAAGCATGCCGGGTGCGGCTTCACTGATATTTATACGTTTGATGTCCATGGGGGAAATACCTCCTGCAGATCATTCTTTGTGTCCCAATACGCGCGAAATGTCGCGGGCAGTCGAAAGCAGCTGCTCGGAGAGACTTTCGAGACGTTCATCGGGCATTCTGCTGACCAGCGTCGAAACGCTGAGCGCGTACTGCGGTGTGTCGTGATAATCGAAAACGGGGACTGCGATGCATCTGATACCCAGTTCGTTTTCTTCATTATCGAGGGCATAGCCTCTGGTACGGATCAGCTCGAGCTCTTTTTTAAGAGTCTTAAAATCAGTGATCGTGTAATCCGTCTTTTTGACTATATCGGATGAATCCCAGACAGACTTAACTTCTTCGGCGGGAAGATATGCAAGTATCACCTTTCCGACAGCGGAGCAGTACATGGGACGGGTGAGTCCGACCTGCGAAGACAGGCGGAAAGACCTGGCCTTTACCGACTGGGATTCGAGCTTTTCTATGTAGAGAACATTGCTTCCGGTCTTCTTTACAAAATGCACGGTCTCGTCGCAGGCGTTGCTGAGCTGCTCGGCGTAGGGCCTGACAAGGCTGAGTATGTCCGTATTCTTGAGGATCTTTCCCGACATCTCCACAAGCTTAAATGTAAGGGTATATGCGCCGGTCTGCTCGTTCTGCGTAACATAGCCCATGCTGATGAGCGACGCGAGGAGACGGTGCACCGTGCTCTTATGGAGCTCAAGCTGCTCGCTCAGGTCGATGATCCTCATGGAACCGTGATCGGCGAGAGCTTCAAGAATTGCGAAGATCCGGTCTGCCGACTGGATCGGATTGGTAGTCTTAGTATCCATTTCTGATGCTTCCTTCATAGATAATTCCACATTGTGAAACCACATTCTAATAGTAGCATTTCCCTATTTAAAACACAAGGGTTTATAGGGAAGTCGTTGACATTTAATAATTTCCGTAATATAATCAGTGTATCATAAGACAAAACATGGTTTCACTATACGAAACATTCAAGGAGGTTTTCTACATGAACGATGTACTGGTTAAACTGGGTAAGATCGGTATTGTACCCGTTATTGCCCTGGATGACGCCAAAGACGCGCTTCCTCTCGGAAAAGCGCTGCTGGCGGGAGGTATCGCGTGTGCGGAGGTTACATTCAGGACCGCGGCTGCGGAAGATGTTATCAGGACTCTCACAAAGGAGCTGCCCGAGATGCTTACGGGTGCCGGAACCGTGCTCACGACAGAGCAGGTGGACCGCGCGGTTGCTGCCGGTGCGAAGTTCATCGTCAGCCCCGGACTTAATCCCAAGGTTGTGGAATATTGCGTAAACAAGGGCATCCCCGTAACTCCCGGCTGCTCTTCGCCTTCGGACATCGAGGTCGCTCTCGAGTACGGTCTTGACGTAGTTAAGTTCTTCCCCGCAGAGGCGGCAGGCGGCATCGCAATGATCAAGGCGATGAGCGCGCCTTACAGCGGCGTGAAGTTCATGCCCACCGGCGGAATCAATTCAGGCAATATCAACAATTACCTTTCGTTCAATAAGGTTCTCGCGTGCGGCGGCAGCTGGATGGTAGACAAGAAGCTCGTTGCTGCGGGCAACTTCGCAGAGATCGAGAGACTCTCGAGAGAGGCTGTCGAGACGATCCTCGGCTTCGAGGTAGCTCATGTCGGAGTTAATCTGGAGAACGGCGACGAGGCGTCAGCTGCGGCTGACAGATACGCGCAGATCTTCGGTTTCGCGCGCAAGGACGGCAACAGCTCAATCTTCGCGGGCAGCGGCGTAGAACTGATGAAGTCAAAGTATCTCGGAACGATGGGCCACATCGCGATCAGGACCAATTCGGTTGAGCGCGCGATGTATCACCTCGAGCAGCGCGGTGCGAAGTTCAATCCCGATTCGGCAAAGAAGGACGAGAAGGGCAATATTAAGGCCATCTATCTTGACGAGGAATTCGGCGGATTCGCGGTACATTTAGTTCAGAAGTAAGGAGGACATATAATGAAAAGAGTAGTTACATTCGGCGAGATCATGTTAAGACTCGCACCCGAAGGATATTATCGTTTTGTTCAGGCCGACACCTACGGCGCTACCTACGGCGGCGGTGAGGCCAATGTTGCGGTATCCCTTGCCAATTTCGGCGTGGACGCTGCATTTGTCACAAAGCTCCCGAAGCATGAGATCGGTCAGGCAGGAATCAATTCGCTTAGGAGATTCGGCGTTGATACGGACGACATCGTACGCGGCGGCGACAGGGTAGGCATTTACTTCCTTGAGAAGGGCGCCAGCCAGAGACCTTCGAAGGTTATCTACGACCGCGCAGGCTCGTCGATCGCGACCGCATCTCCTGACGATTTCGACTGGGACGACATTTTCGAGGGAACCGACTGGTTCCATTTCACAGGCATTACTCCCGCTCTCTCCGATAACTGCGCACAGCTCTGCCTCGCAGCCTGCAAGGCGGCAAAGGCTAAGGGCGTGACCATCAGCTGCGACCTCAACTACCGCAACAAGCTCTGGAGCAAGGAGAAGGCCGGCAAGGTCATGGGTGAGCTCATGCAGTACGTTGATGTATGCATCGCGAACGAGCAGGACGCAGACGACGTATTCGGCATTAAGGCATCTAACACCGACGTTACGACCGGTAAGGTAAACCACGAGGGCTACAAGGACGTTGCGAAGCAGCTCGCTGACCGCTTCGGCTTCAAGAAGGTTGCCATCACCCTTCGCGGTTCCATTTCCGCGAATGACAATGACTGGGCTGCAATGCTCTACGACGGAAGCGACTACTACTTCAGCAAGACCTACCGCATTCACATCGTTGACCGCGTAGGCGGAGGAGATTCGTTCGGCGCAGGCCTCATTTACGCGTGCCTGAACGATTACAGCGCGCAGGACACCATCGAGTTTGCCGTTGCCGCTAGCTGCTTAAAGCACAGCATTGAGGGCGATTTCAATATGGTAAGCGTTGACGAGGTTAAGAAGCTCGCGGGCGGAGACGGCTCGGGAAGAGTTCAGAGATAAGATTGAGGGAGATTACTTATGGCAAAAGCATTCATGGACAAGGATTTCATTCTGAACAGTGAAACTGCGAAGATCCTTTATCACAACTATGCGGCGAAGATGCCGATCATCGATTACCACTGCCACTTGAGCCCCAAGGAGATCTGGGAGGACAGGAGATTTAAGAATATCACGGAAGTATGGCTCGGAGGCGACCACTACAAATGGCGCCTGATGCGCGCTAACGGCGTGGAAGAGAAGTACGTGACGGGCGATGCTCCGGACAAGGAGAAGTTCTTCAAATTCGCGGAGACGCTTGAGAAGTGCATCGGCAATCCCGTGCACCAGTGGAGCCACTTAGAGCTTCGCAGCTTCTTCGGATATCAGGGCGCGTTAAACAGCAAGACCGCCGAGGAAGTCTGGAACCTCTGCAACGCGAAGCTCGCAGAGCCCGCATTTTCGGCGCGCGGACTTATGAAGATGTCAAATGTTAAGCTCGTATGCACGACAGACGATCCGGTGGATTCGCTCGAGTATCACGAGAAGATCAAGGCTGATGCAAGCTTTGACATCACCGTGCTTCCCGCATGGCGTCCCGACAAGGTCGTTAATATCGAGAAGCCCGATTTCGCGGCTTATGTAAAGAAGCTGGGAGAGGCAGCAGGCGTCGAGATCGCATGCCTGAACTGCGTAAAGAAAGCGCTGAAGAAGAGACTTGATTTCTTCGCGGACCACGGCTGCAAGCTTGCGGACCACGGAATCGAGTACGCTCCCTGCGTTCCCACATCCTTTGAGATCGCCAATGCGATCTTTAAGAAGGCTTACGCGGGCGAGGCTGTTACCGCTGAGGAGATCGCACAGTACAAGACATATATCCTCGGATTCTTCGGTGAAGAGTACGCTGAGCGCGGCTGGACGATGCAGCTGCATTACGGCTGCAAGCGCAACAATAACTCCAGGATGTTCGCAAAGCTCGGTCCCGATACCGGTTACGACTGCATCTTAAACGGCGCTCCCGGACCTCAGCTGGCTGATTTCCTCGATATGCTCGACAAAGAGGATAAACTTCCGAAGACCATCATTTACAGCCTCGATCCGAACGACAACGCGGTGATCGAGACGATCATGGGCTGCTTCCAGGATTCCGCAGCTGTAGGAAAACTGCAGCACGGCTCTGCATGGTGGTTCAACGATCACAAGGACGGCATGGAAGCACAGATGAAGTCGCTCGCGAATGAGGGCGTGCTCGGCAATTTCATCGGAATGCTGACCGACTCGAGAAGCTTCCTTTCGTACCCCAGACACGAGTATTTCCGCCGCATCATGTGCAACCTGATCGCAGGCTTCGTGGAGAACGGAGAATATCCGTGGGACGAGGAACTGCTGGGTAAGATGGTGCAGGATATCTCCTACAATAATGCGGAGAGATACTTTGCTTTCTGAAAGAAATAAAAACAAAAGGCGCGGACTGCAATAAGCCCGCGCTTTTCTTTTATCAGGTCTTTCCTTTGAAATTATCGAATGCGTTTTGGATATGTTCTGTCATGAGCTCCTCCGCCAGCGCCGGATCGTGTGCTTTTATGGCTTCCATGATGCCGCGGTGCTCCTCGATGGACTTCGCGGAGCGTCCCGATACGCCGAGGGAAATGCCTCTTGCGCGGCGGATCTGGTTGTGGAAGCTCTTAAGCATGGAACAGAGGGGGCGGTTGCCCGAAGCCTCGTAGATGGTGTTGTGGAATTCGGAATCGAAGCGTCTGACATTCTCGGTGTCTGCTTTTTCTGAATAGAACGACTGGAGTTCCACGGCCTGTTCGAGGCGGTCCAGCTGCTCGTCCGTTATATTTTCTGCCGCGAGTTTTGCGGCAAAGCCGTCCAGTCTTAATCGGATCGCGTAGATATCGTCTATATCCTTCTGCGAGACGCCTACGACCACGGCACCTTTATTCTGGATATTCTTCACAAGCCCTTCCAGTTCGAGCTGCGTAAGGGCTTCTCTTATGGGCGTACGGCTGACGCCGAGCTCCTTTGTGAGCCGGAGCTCGTTCAGTGTATCGCCTTCTTTGTATTCGCCGTTGATTATGGCCTGCTCGAGCGCTTCAAAGACGCGGACCCGAAGAGACCCGGACGAATTGTCGGAAGTCAGGGAGGTCATACGGGTTCTCCTTATTTGATATCGATGCCGGAGGCGATCAGTTCATCCTTGTACAGCTCGATCTGTGCGATCATCTCGGGATCGGAGATGAGGGTTACACGGCCTTCTTCGTATTCCTTGTCAACCCACGCCTTGATCTTCTCAACAACGGGATGCTTCTTGCTGATGGCCTTGTCAAAGCTTAAGTGGTAACGGTTGTTGATCCAGCATGCGATGCCCGCAAGACCGGAAGTATTCGTAACGGAAACGGACGCGGGACGGCCGAGGATCTTCTCGGTATCGAAGATATTGTAAATCTCCTCGTCCTTGAGCATGCCGTCGGCGTGGATGCCGGCACGGGTAAGGTTGAAGTTGCGGCCTACGAAAGGAGTCATCGGAGGCAGGTCGTAGCCGGTTTCGTTGACGATATAGTCCGCGATCTCGGTGATAACGTGAGGATCCATGCCGTTAAAGTTGCCGCGCAGCGACGCGTACTCCATGACCATGGCCTCGACGGGAACATTGCCCGTACGCTCGCCGATGCCAAGCAGTGAGCAGTTAACGGCGCCGCAGCCGTACATCCAGGCTGTGGTCGCATTTACGACGCCCTTGTAGAAATCGTTATGGCCGTGCCACTCGAGCATGTCGCTGGGGAAGCCGGCGTAGTGCTTGAGACCGTAGATGATACCCGAAACGGAACGGGGCAGCGAAACGCCCGCGTAGGGGATGCCGTAGCCCATCGTATCGCAGGCACGGATCTTGATCGGGATGCCGCTCTCATCGGAAAGCTTGCGAAGTTCGGTCGCGAACGGGATAACGAAGCCGTAGAAATCCGCACGGGTCAGATCCTCGAAATGGCATCTCGGACGAAGTCCGGCCTCGATGCATTCCTTCACGATGCCCATGTATTTGTCGAGAGCCTGCTGACGCGTAAGGCCCATCTTGTTGAAAATATGATAGTCGGAGCAGGAAACGAGCACGCCGGTCTCCTTGATGCCGAGATCCTTTGCCAATTCGAAGTCCTGCTTCGAAGCGCGGATCCAGGTCGTGATCTCCGGGAATTCATAGCCGAGCTCCATGCACTGTACGGCCGCGTCGCGGTCCTTTTTTGAGTATACGAAGAACTCCGTCTGACGGATCATGCCCTTAGGGCCGCCGAGGCGGTGCAGCATTTTATAAATATTAACCATCTGCTCGGTCGTATACGGAGTACGGGACTGCTGGCCGTCACGGAAGCTCGTGTCCGTGATGAAAATATCCTCGGGCATGTCGGCCGGAACCTTACGGTAGTTGAACGCGATCTTCGGAACCTCCGTATAGGGGTAAATTTCGCGGAAAAGCTCAGGCTCCGGGATATCCTGCAGCTGATATGAATAAGGATCCTGCTCCAGCAGATGAGTGTTGGGGTTTAAGATCAAAGAGCTTACGCGTGAATGAACCATGATAGTCGACCTCCTGTCCGATGTTAAATAAATATACATTTGATCTGTTATTGTATACAATAATACAGGTATACGATTTTGTCAATGTAATTTGCTAAAGTGAGAAAATACTGTCTTTTTTGGCCAAAAGGGTTTATACTAACGTTATAGCAGATAAATGACAGAAAAGCGCTCCCGGCGCCGGGAGCATGCATTGGAAAAAGGCAGTGACATATATGGAAACTTTGATAAAAAAGATCGATGCCGAAAATATGACATCGGAAGATTTCGCGGAAGCGGTCGCCTTCTTACGCGGAGGGCAGCTTGTGGCTTTCCCGACCGAGACGGTTTACGGACTCGGAGGAGACGCATTTGACCCGACCGCATCGGCGAGGATATATGCGGCAAAGGGACGCCCCTCGGACAATCCGCTGATAGTTCATATAGCGGATATCGCGGAGCTTGCAAAGCTGTGCGAGGATGTACCCGAAGAGGCTTATGCGCTTGCGGAGAAGTTCTGGCCCGGTCCGCTCACGATGATCATGAAAAAGGCGGACTGTATCCCGAAGGAGACGACGGGAGGACTTTCCACGGTAGCGATCAGGATGCCCTCGCACCCGATCGCGAGAAGGCTCATACAGGAAGCGGGACTTCCGATAGCGGCGCCCTCGGCGAACGCATCGGGCAGGCCCAGCACGACGAAGGCGGAGCATGTTATCGAGGACCTGGACGGCAGGATTGAGATGATCATCGACGGAGGCTCGTCGGATATCGGACTTGAAAGCACGATCGTAGATCTGACCGTGAAGCCTGTTCAGATATTAAGGCCCGGCTATATCACAATAGAGATGCTCAAAGAGGTCATCCCGGATATCGTCTATGACAAGGCGGTCTTAAAGCGCGAGAGGAACGATTCGATAGTTGCGCGTGCTCCCGGCATGAAATACAGGCATTACGCGCCGAAGGGCGAGCTCGTGATCTTTGAGGGCGAACCTGAGAACGTTATGAACGCTGTGCTGAAAGCGACCGAAGAGAAGCTTTCGCAGGGCTATATCGTAGGAATCTTAGCCAGCGAGGAATTCGCGGGCGATTACGTGTCGAGGATCAGCAAAAACTGGCCCGTGCTCGGAGCGGGAGTGAACGGCAGAGGAGAGCCGTTCGCACTGATCGAGGTCGTAGGATCGCGCGACAACGAAGAAACGATCGCGGCGAACCTGTTCGACAAGCTCAGGGATTTTGACGCGAAGGGGATACCGTACATTTTCGGAGAATGCTTCCCCGGAGACAATCTGGGAGCGGCTATTATGAACCGGCTTGTGAAAGCGGCGGGGTATCATATCGAGAAAGTGTGAACTATGCGCGAAGACGGGCCGGTCAGGCGTGAATTCGCGATAGGATAACAAAACATTCTACAACAGTAGAAGAACGGAGGTATTATGATAGCAATAGGCAGTGACCACGCGGGATACGAATTAAAACAGATCGTGATCCAACACCTCGATGACCTGGGTATCGCATTTAACGACTACGGAACCTACAGCACTATGTCCTGCGATTATCCCGATTTTGCGGAAGCGGTGACATCGGCGATCATCAAAGGCCAGGCAGACAAGGGCATCCTGATCTGCGGCACCGGCATAGGAATGTCGATGGCGGCAAACAGACATAAGGAGATCAGGGCGGCCCTGTGCGATAACTGCTACAGTGCGAAAGCCACACGCGAGCACAATGACGCGAACGTCCTCTGCATGGGCGCGAGAGTGCTCGGAGAAGGACTTGCGATACAGATCGTGGATACCTTCCTTGAGACGGAATTCTCAAACGGCGCGAACCATGTGAGAAGAATCTCGAAACTGTCGTAAGAAATTAAAACAGGCAGTACCGTAAAAGTGCTGCCTGTAAATTTTATTCAGTTCTCTTCGGGCGCGGGTTTGTTGCTGTAGGACTCAACTATCGCCTGAAGCCGGTCAAAGCGCGAATGGTAAATGACTTCGAGCAGCTCATGCATTGCTTTTAAGGCGTGTATGAGCTGTTCTTTTGTTATAAGGCCCTGCTCAAAGGCCTGTGCTGCCTCGTCGCAGTCAAGGACCTTGACCTTGCCTGAAGGGGATACCACAACGTCGAAGAGCAGATCCTCGTACGTCAGTGAGTTCTCTTCCTCGTTCCTGACGATATCGATGATATCGCAGTACCAGTGCAGCACATTGCCGTCCCGGTCAAGCAGCTTGCTGACTTTCCAGCCGTCCTTGAGGAAGAAGACGGATATTCCTCCGTCGAAATCCCCGCGGGGATGCAGGGACTTCCAGCGTGTAACGAGCATTTCGTCGTCAAAGCGCAGTATCTCGTCGTCCGCTAGATAAGTGAGTTCGTCGGGAATAAACCGACGTCTGTATAATTTCAGATTTCGAATATCCATATGATCCGCCTTGCATAAGCCCCCTGCCCGCTTCTGCGGTCAGGGGGTGATAGTATCTGTTTTATTCGTCGCCTGCGACTCCTATGCGTATCAGCGCCCTCTGGAGCTTTGCCTCCGCGAGAGTCCTGGTCTTTTCATCGATATCGGGTCTTGCGAGGATCTCCTCGGCCTTGGCTTTGGATGCCTTTGCGCGCTCGAGATCGATGTTTTCCTTAAATTCCCATGTGGTAGCAAGAAGATGACAGGATCCGTTCATGACGGAGAGCATGCCGCCGATGCAGGAAGCACTCCTGCGCGTACCGTCTTCAAGGACGATATAGGCCTCGCCCATACCGAGGGCGGTAACGTAATTGCAGTGTCCCGCAAGGATCGCCAGATCGCCTGTAATGGAACGGCACTTAACGCGCTCGACTTCTCCGTCAAAGAGCAGCCCGTCGGGTGTTCCTATTCGTAAGG
>CAMZAI010000021.1 GCA_947304065.1 uncultured Clostridia bacterium
GGACCTACGACAATACCTGGTTCTGGGGCACGGGCAGCGGGCGATTGGACGGCGAGGCTTTCGGACTGAATCTCGGCTACGGTTTTTCGGACAGGTCGAGCGCATCGGAGAACGGAATATACTACAAGGGTAGAATTCATAAGCTGGAGGATGTGACTTTCGAGATCCCCACGGATTCGGAGGGGAAGCGTGAGTATATGAAAGAGTGGAAAGTGAATTCCTCCGACGGAAGGCTGCAGACCACATTTACACCGATCATCGACCGCAGTGCGATGATCGATTTCAAGGTGATAATCAGCGACCAGCATCAGGTATTCGGCCGCCTGAACGGAACCTGCGTGACCGACGACGGCGAGAGGCTGGAGATTAAGGATTTCGTCTGCGCGCTGGAAGTAGTGCATAATAAATACTGAGGGGAACAGGATATGTTTATTGATAACAAGATACTGATCGGTAAGTCTTCTGCGGAAGGCAAGCCGGTATACATTTACCCTTCCATGGCGAACCGCCACGGGCTGATCGCAGGTGCGACAGGCACCGGAAAAACCGTCACGCTGAAGGTTATGGCGGAGTCATTTTCCGACATGGGCGTGCCTGTGTTCCTTGCGGATATCAAGGGCGATCTGGCCGGTATGGGACTGCCGGGAGTGACGGGAACCACCGCTGACAGCCGCATAGAGAAAATGGGGTTGAAGGACCTGGGCTTTGATTTCAAGAGCTATCCCGCGAACTACTGGGATGTGTACGGCGAGGCCGGAATGCCGCTGCGTACCACGGTCACCGAGATGGGGCCGCTGCTCCTTTCGAGGATTTTGGGGCTGAATGCGACGCAGACCGACATCATGAATGTTATCTTCAAGATCGCGGATGACGAAGGCCTGCTCCTGATCGATACCAAGGACCTGCGCGCGATGCTGCAGTTCGTAGGGGAGAAGAGACAGGAGTATTCGCTCGCTTACGGTAATATCGCGCCCGCGAGCCTTGCCGCGATCATCCGCTCGGTTGTGGCTCTTGAGGCGGACGGTGGAGATAAATTTATCGGCGAGCCCGCGATCGACATCAACGACTGGATGCAGTGTGACGATGAAGGACGCGGCATGATGCAGATACTTGACTGCCGCAGACTGGCGCTTAATCCCCGCATGTATTCGACTTTCCTGCTCTGGCTGATGTCGGAGCTGTTCGAGCTGCTTCCCGAGGTCGGAGACGTTGAAAAACCGAAGCTGGTATTCTTCTTTGACGAGGCGCACATGCTGTTTGAATCGGCCTCGGACGCCCTGCTTGCAAAGATCGAGCAGGTGGTGAAGCTGATCAGATCGAAGGGCGTGGGAATATATTTCATCACACAGACGCCTGCGGATATCCCGGGCGGCGTGCTCTCGCAGCTCGGCAATAAGGTGCAGCATGCGCTCCGTGCTTACACACCCGCAGAGCAGAAGGCCGTAAAGGCCGCAGCTCTTTCGTACCGCGAGAATCCGGCGTTTAACACATATGAAGTCCTTTCGGAGCTGGGAACAGGAGAGGCACTGATCTCAGTGCTTGACGAGGAAGGCATACCGACAGTCGTGGAGCGCGCGAAGATCCTGCCTCCGCAGAGCCGCATGGGAACGATAGAAGATGAAACGAGAAAGGGCTTTATTACCGCATCGGAGCTGAACGGAAAGTACGATGAGACCATGGACCGTGACTCCGCCTACGAATTCCTCGAACGCTACCGCATAGAGCAGCGCGAGGAAGCCGAACTGCAGGCGCAGCAGGCTGCCGAGGAGAAGCAGAAGGTGCAGCAGGAAAAGGAAGCTGCAAAGCAGGCGGAAAAGGAGAAAAAAGCCGCTGAAAAGGCAGCTGCAGCCGCGGAAAAGCGCAAGACCGCCGCAGCGAAGTCCGTCGTGAGCTCCGCAACCGGAACGATCGGCCGCGAGATAGGAAAGTCCGTAGGCAGCGTCTTCGGAACTTTCGGAAAGCGTATCGGAGGCAATATCGGCGCCTCGCTCGGACGCGGGATCGCAGGAACGCTGTTTAAAAAATAATCGCAGATACAAAACGGGGACAGCTGTGCTGTCCCCGTAATTTTCTTGGAAATATTACCTCTCCTTCACCCATCTGCAGGCGTCGACGATCCATCTTTGGATCACGGGATAGTTCCCGTTGCCGTCCCCGGTATCGGTGATATCGTTCGCGAGGGAGACTCCGTGGCCACCCATCGGATAGATGTGGAGTTCGTAGTTGATGCCGTGCGCCTGAAGGGCGTTTACGAAGTAGAGAGAGTTCTCCACGGGAACCGAGCCGTCCGTCTGCGTGTGCCAAATGAAGCAGGGCGGGGTGTCCTCGGTGACCTGATTCTCGAGAGCGAGGGCCGCGCGGAAGGTATCTTTGTCTACGCCTGTAGAAAACAGGCGGTCGAAGATCAGTTGTTTCTCGGGCTGATGGGCAGGGCAGGCGGTCTCTTTGTCCAAATTGGCCTGCAGGCGCGCCACGATCTCGGCCGCCGCGTCGGTTTTGAGGACGCGGTCGTCGTCGCCCATTACATTGGCAATGGACTCGGCGTGAGTCTTCTCGCCCGAAGTGATGACGGGATAGGAAAGGATCAGGCCGTCGGGCTTCAGCCATCCGGCTCTTTCATCCGTGAGCTTCAGCTCGCTGCGAAGGAACTCGCAGTTCCAGAAGCAGCCGTAGGAGGCCGCGAGGTGTCCGCCCGCGGAAAAACCCATTACATAGATCCTGTTCATGTCCACATGCAGCTCCGAGGCGTGCGTGCGGATGTAGTATACGGCCTGGGCAACTTCGGTGACCGAAGTCGGGAATGCGTAAGGCTTTACCGAATACCAGAGGACCGCGGCGTGAATGCCTTCGCCGAGGAACTTCATCGCGATAGGCTCGCCCTCACGCTTGGAGGTCCAGGCGTAAGCGCCGCCCGGGCAGATGATGACCATCGGCCTGATGCGGCTCGAAGGCATCTCTTTGCTCTCATCAAGAGTGTAAATATCAAGGCATGCGTAATCCGCGGAAGTCTTGCATTTGATATCGACTGTCTGTATTGTCATAATTCTCCTTTCTGTGCCTTTATCAAACGGGCACATCAAAGATTCATTTTCCTATCAGCTTCAGCGCTCTTTCCGTGATCTCATCTATATCGTATCTGTCGGTTATCTCGAGCACAGGAATGTCGTGCTCGCCGCACTCTTCCTTAAACTCCCTGCTGCAGTTGATCAACCTTTCAAGATTGAGTTCGTCGTCAATCCTGCGCTCGATCGCGTTCGCGTATTCGCTGAGCTTATCAAAGTTGTTTCGCAGATAATCCTCGGACATCGTGATGAAGAAGCATCTGATATCCTTCAGGTATTCCGCGTCGAATCGGTCGCGCCACTCCGACGGGATGTAGCAGCCCTCGACGATCATGTTCTGATCGTTCTCAATCGTGGTCTTGATCAGCTCCGCTGCGTAGGGCCAGAGGAAATAGCGCATCTTGTAATCGTCCTCGACCGTGAGGTCGGTGAGCCGGCAGCGGATGAACATCATTTTCAGATGATCGAGCGAAAGATAAGGGATTTTGAGCCGCTCCATAAGCTTCTGCGCGAGCAGGGTTTTGCCGACATGCGAGCTGCCGCCTATTAAAATGATCATATAAACTCCGTTCTGCGCAGCCGGTGCGCTATGTATATTACTGCCTGTTCGCCGCTTTCAGTTTATCGATCGCATCTATGCGCTGGCTGAGCGTCGGATGTGAATACTCGAGCTTAACTACCAGCGGCGAAGGCGCGAGGTTTGCATAGTTTTCTTTGGACAGGACTTTGAGGGCGGTGACGAGCTGGTCGCCGTAGCCTTCCTTAAATGCATGCGCGTCTGCGGCATACTCTGCTTTTCTCGAGACGAAATTTGAGAGCAGGCCGAACAGAGGCGAAATGAACGGGAACTCGATGCTGATGATCAGGATCAGCGCGAATCCGTAGTTGAGGCCCTCGAAGCCGAAACCGGTAAAGATTCCGACGGTTCGCAGGGTAAACCATGCGAATACCGCGATCACCACCATCTGGATGAACGTTAAAATATGGGACTTTAAGGTGTCCTTATGCAGGCCGTGGCCGAGCTCGTGTGCGAATACGGCGCAGATCTCGTCGGGCGACTGTGAAGCGACCAGGGTATCGTAGAGGACGATGGTCTTCATCTTGCCAAAGCCCGTGAAGTAAGCGTTTGATTTGGTGCTGCGGCGGGAAGCATCCATTACATTGATCGCGCGGACGGTGTAGCCGTTTTTCGTGAGGAGTCCCGTGAGCTTATCCCTTAATTCGCCTTCCTCGAGAGGAGTGAACTTGTTGAATATCCTGCTGAGGAAGGGGAACAGGAACGTTATGAGCAGCATGATAAGCGTCATGATGACCGCAAACGCCGGGATCAGCCAGTCTCCGAAGGACTGATGGAGCCTCAGCAGCAGGGCTGCGATACCGCACATTATTGCCAGCATGATGATAAAGCTCTTGATCTGATCGGCCCAGAAGGTCTTTGCCGTCGATCTGTTGAAGCCGTATCTTTGCTCGATGCCCATGGTGTCATACCACGCGAACGGAATGTCGACGATCGATGTCAGAGATGCGAGCAGGACCACTGAAAAAGCCTGGCTGTACATATCTTCCGGGAAAAGTTTTGCCCACGCCGCGTATACGTTGAAGAGCAGGAGCAGAAGGCTTACCAGGAACGAGACTGTGGAGGAGATCACTCCGAAAGCGGTCTTCTCTGTGTGATAGGCGCGCCATTTTCCATAGGTTTCCTTGTCGTAGACATCGGCAACATTTGCCGGGATCGGATTCTTTTCCGATCTCAGGTTGAGGATCGACAGAAGCAGATGATACATTTCAACCAGAACAAACATCAAAATAATGAGCGGTTTGTAATTCATGATAACTCCCTCCCTTAAAAAACGGTTACTGCAGATACTGCTCGAAGATCTCGTCGGGAATCTCATCCCCGGTGTAATTCTCGCGGATCGTCGCGATGATGTTGCGGTAATCGGTCTCGGTGATCAGCGAGGAATCGTGGAGTTCTTCGAGATCCTTTTTGAGCGTATTGAGATCGAGCTCGTCTTCGAGCACGAGTTCCTTAAGCTTTATAGCGGTCTTGAGCAAACTGATAAATGCGGGCTTGGTCGACGCGAAATTATCGTCGGTCACGCGGACCGCTTCGGTCTGCAGGATGTAGTCCAGAATGTAGTTAACGTAGAACGGGCCCTCGTTCATCGCGTACAGGTTGTCCGCGATATCCTCGATCGTACGGTCGGTCACATTGAAATCTTCGGGATCGAGCGAATCGAAAATGCTGTCCCTGTCTTCTTCGGGAACGGATTCTTCAAGGGCTCCGACGATCTTGCCAACGCAGGTGATATCCTCTGCGATCTTCGAAACGCTCCCGTAATCGGGCAGCTCTTCAAGCTCGGGAACATTGACTTTGATGACATTTTCGAGGATCTCAACTTTTTCCTTGTCGGTGAACAGCTTTGTCACGGAAAATGCGTCGAGCGCTTCGGCTCCGGCTTCGATCCTTGCGGAGAGCAGCTCGTCCTCGTCCATGATGACATTTACATCGTCGAGCGCTTCAAAGTAAGGAGGCACGAACTCGGCGAGACACTCCCTGCCCGCGTCGGTCTCGGCGGTGGTCAGGAAATTGAACATCTCGTTCGTAAGAAGGCCGATGCCTGTGTACTTGCAGACTTTTTGGCAGGTCGGGCCCGCGAAGAGCCTGACAAATTTGCCTGTGGTCTCGTCAAAATTGTCGGAAATGAAATCGGATACTTTGACAGCTGTTTTCCTGTCGGGGAAGATCTGCTGAAGGCCCGAAAGAGGCATCAGCACGAAGCCTGCGCAGATAATGCCGATCACCAGGCCGAAGAGGAGGCCGAGGGGCTTGAAGCCGCGTTCTGCCTTGTCCTTGACCACGATCTTGACGATCAGCACGGAGACATATTTAAGAACCAGATAGAGCAATACGAAGATCACCGAGAGGGCGATGCCCTTTCCGAAAGAAGTGATGATCCTGTCGACTGTGGAGGCGGTCTCAGCGGTAAGATTGCCTTCGAGGGTCAGGTCGGCGCCGGTCAGGTCGCCGAAGGTCCTGGTGTAGATGAGATGGCACAGATACGTGATGCCGGCCGCGATCGCGGCGCTTACGATGTTGCAGAGCAGGCGGAGAAAGTTTTTCTTCGTCCCCCTGAAGGCACAGACGATCATCTCGATCATGACGGTGATAATGAACAGCAGCATAAGACCTCCTTAGATTTGTTTATACAGCCTTCTTTTCGAAGGAATGAACCCAATCGGCACGGAAATAGTATATCACAAAAATGATGGAACTGAGAGTCCATGTAAGAGGATAAGCCTTGAAAATTGTTTCGATGACCGGGAAAAGACGGACCGCGATCGTAATGTAGGTGATCCTGATCACACACCAGCACGCGAGCATTACGAACATCGGAACCGTGGTCTTGCCGGCGCCGCGGAGTATTCCCGCCATGCAGTGGGAAAGCGCGAGCAGGCAGTAGAACAGCGCTTCGGTGCGCGCCTGCGATACGCCGAATGCGATTACCTCGGGATCTTCCGAGAAAAGTCCGATGAAGGAGGGCGCGAAGAGAAAGAACGTGAGCCCGATCAGCTCGGCCAGGGCAACGCTCGTAAGCATTCCGAAGCGTGCGCCGGATCTGGCGCGGTCGAACTTCTTTGCTCCGAGATTCTGGCTCACAAAGGTCGTGAGCGCCGCGCTGAAGCTCGTGATCGGCAGGAACGCGAAGCCCTCGATCTTGAAATAGCTTCCGCAGCCCGCCATTGCGATACCGCCGAAAGCGTTGATATTTGACTGTACGATGACATTTGCGATCGCGATGACCGAATTCTGGATACCGGTCGGAAGTCCGAGCCCGAGCTCCTGTTTTAAGGTTCCGGGATCGATCTTTATGCTTTTTATGCGGACCCTGTGCTCGCCGTCAACACGGGTGAGCTTGTAGAAAGCAAGGCCTGCGCTCAGGAACTGCGCGATAACGGTGGCCGCAGCCGCGCCGCCTACGCCGAAACCGAGGAAACGCACAAAGAGGATGTCGAGGACCGTATTCGTGATCGCACTCGTCATCAGATAATAGAGCGGATGTCTCGAATCGCCCATCGCCTGGAAGATACCGCAGCAGGTATTGTACATTACGCTGCCGAGTCCGCCGAGGAAATAGACGCGGAAATACATGACGGAATTGGGCATAACGTCCGCGGGAGTGCCCATCAGGCGCAGGAGCAGGGGAGTGACCGTGATGCCGATCACCGTGAGAGCGGGGCCCATGATCAGACCGAACGCGATCGCCGTATGGACCGCCACATGCACGCCCTCGTATTCCTTCGCGCCGAAACGTTTGCCTATGATAACGCCTGCTCCGATGAAAAGACCCTGGATGAAGCCCACCAGCAGGAAGATCAGACTTCCCGAAGAGCTGACTGCGGCCAGTGCCTCGCGGCCGAGCACGCGCCCGACTACGATCGAGTCGACTATGTTATAGAGCTGCTGCAGGAGCTGCCCCATGAATACCGGAAGAGCAAAGAGCACTATTTTCCGGGAAATACTGCCCTCGGTCATGTTGTTCATCTATATATACCTTCTATATACCGTTTCTAAGTGATGCGGATTCTATTTTACCGCAAATTGCAGATTTTACAACAGTTTTAGAGCACGATATTCCATTGACCGCAAGAAAAACCGCATCTATAATTGAGAGAGTCATAGCAGACAGAAATGAAGGACAGTATGGATAAAAACAAAAAATATGAAATGGATATGTGCAGCGGTCCGATATTGAGCAAGATGCTCATGTTCGCGCTGCCTCTTATGCTCTCGAGCGTGCTGCAGCTGCTGTTCAACGCGGCGGATGTAGTAGTTGTGGGCAAATTCGCGGGTGACAATTCCCTTGCGGCCGTGGGCTGCACGGGTTCTCTTGTCAATCTTCTGGTCAATCTTTTTGTAGGTCTCTCCGTGGGCGCGAACGTCATGACAGCCAGGCATTTCGGCGCGAAACAGTACGACGAGCTCTCGAAGACCGTACACACGGCGATCACCGTGGCCGCGATCAGCGGTATTATCCTGACCTTTATCGGCGTGATATTCGCCGACAACATCTTAAGACTCATGAGCACGCCCGAGCCGGTACTCCCGCTCGCGGCTCTTTATCTGCGCATTTATTTCGGCGGAATGATCGCGAACATGCTCTATAACTTCGGCAGCGCGATCCTCCGTGCGGTAGGCGACACCAGACGCCCCATGTATTTCCTGACCTTTGCCGGCGTGGTAAATGTGGTGCTGAACCTGATCTTCGTCATCGTTTTCAAGATGGACGTGGCGGGCGTGGCGATCGCGACCGTTATCTCGCAGTGCATTTCCGCGTTCCTTGTGCTGAGGTGTCTCATCAGGGAGCAGGGCGCCGTACATCTCGATGTAAAGAAGCTCGGTATCGACGCTGCGGAATTCAGGAATATCGTGCGCATCGGACTTCCCGCGGGACTGCAGGGCTGCGTATTCTCGCTCTCGAACGTGGTGATCCAGTCATCCATAAACAGCTTCGGCGAGACGGTCGTTTCGGGCAGCGCGGCGAGCGCGAATCTCGAGGGCTTCGTCTATGTCGCCATGAACGCGTTCCATCACGCGACGCTTAATTTCATGAGCCAGAATTACGGAGCGGGCAAATTTTCGCGTCTCAGGAAGGTTATGATCTGCGGCCTCGGCTGTGTGACCGTGGCCGGCCTTGTGCTGGGCAATCTCGAGGTCTTCTTCGGCCGCAGCCTGCTCTCGCTCTATACCTCGAGCCCCGAGGTCATCGAGGCGGGCATAATAAGACTTACGATAAATAACACACTTTACTGTCTTTGTGGTATGATGGATGTAATGGTAGGCGTGCTGCGCGGCGTCGGTTATTCGGTCATGCCGATGATCGTATCGCTGGTCGGCGCCTGCGGAACAAGGCTTCTGTGGATCGCGACGATATTCAGGGTCGAGAGCTTCCACAGGATCGAGACGGTATATATCGCGTATCCGATTTCCTGGTTCCTTACATTCGCGGCGCATGTTGTGTGCTACTTCATCGTGAGGAAAAAGGCGATCCCTGCGGTTGATAAGACAGTTGTAGAATAACGGAGCTGATCATGAACAAACTGGTGATCATCGCGGGCACGAATGCTTCGGGCAAAAGCGGTCTGGGCATCGAGCTCGCTTTAAAATACGGGGCGGAGATTGTTTCCGCCGATTCGAGGCAGGTATTTAAGGGCCTCGATCTCGGCTCGGGAAAGGTAACCGCGGAGGAGATGAAGGGCGTTCCCCATCATCTGCTCGATGTTGCGGAGCCGAACGAATTCTTCTCGCTCTCTCATTATCAGAAGCTCGCGTACGCCGCAATTGACGACATCCATGCGCGCGGCGGAAGGCCGTTCCTTGTGGGCGGTACAGGACTCTATGTGAATGCGGTGGCCGATGGCTATAATTTGAACGAAGCCGAGCCCGATCCGGCGATCAGGCAGCAGGTTGAAGCAATGAGCCTTGAGGAGCTTACGGAGCTGATCAGGGAAAAGAACCCGGAGGCGCTTAACAGGCTCGACCTGAAGAACAAGCGCAGGCTCGAGCGTGCGGCGGAAAAAGCGCTCGCGGGAAAGGGCGCTGAGCTTCCGTCACAGCCCAGATATGAAACTCTGATGATCGGCGTTACCTGGCCGAGGGACATTCTGTACGAACGCATACGCGAAAGGCTCGACCGCAGACTCAAAGAGGGCATGATAGAGGAAGTGGAGAACCTGCGCGCGAACGGCGCGACGGACGAATTCCTGTACAAGCTCGGACTCGAATACAGGTACATCCTGATGTATCTTCGCGGCGAATTCGCCGATTTTG
Source organism: uncultured Clostridia bacterium (assembly GCA_947304065.1). GTDB lineage: Bacteria > Bacillota > Clostridia > Lachnospirales > Lachnospiraceae > RUG11977. The sequence goes on from CAMZAI010000021.1 coordinate 9,895, forward strand.
ACGCGTTTTACAACAAGCTCTTCATGGAGATCAGGCACCTTGCGAAGGAGCAGATGACCTGGTTCAGGAAGAGGACCGACATAAATTGGATCGATATGCAGAAAGAGCCGTTTGAGGAGGCTTCCCGTCTGATCGACGGATTCCTCGGATAACGGTATTTGAGCAGGAGGCAGCCTTTATGAAGGTGGTTATCATTACGGGCATGAGCGGCTCGGGCAAATCGAAGGCGCTCAATTTCTTCGAGGACAACGGCTATTATTGTCTGGACAATCTTCCGGTCAAGCTCCTCGCGGACATCATCAGGATGCTGCAGAAGCTTGAGGGATTTTCGCAGAAGGTCTGCGTGACGATGGACGTGCGCGACGCGAATATCGCGAAAGACGCGCCGGCAGAGCTTGCCGAGCTCCGCTCGATCGCGAAGACAAAGCTGGTGTTCTTAGAGTGCGAGGACAGCGTGCTCTTAAAGCGCTATAAGGAGACCAGGCGCCTGCATCCGCTGATGATGACGAATCCCGAGCTCGATCTTGCGGCCGCGATCGCGGAGGAGAGGACGCTGCTCACAGAAGTGAGACAGAGCGCGGACTGCATTGTCGATACGTCTCTTACGACTTCCTCGGAACTTCGGGAAAAGCTCAAAGAAGAGGTCCTGCGCAACGCCGAGGCCTCGGTGATGCAGATCAATTTCGTGGCGTTTGGCTACAAATACGGGCTGAGCGCTGATTTCGACCTCGTATTCGATGTAAGATGCCTCCCGAACCCGTTCTATATCGACGAACTGAAGACCAAGAACGGCGCTGACAAAGAAGTTCAGGATTTTGTAATGTCGCATGATGCTTCGAAGCAGCTCATGCAGAAGATCGTGGATTATCTCGAATGCACGATCCCGATGTACGTGAAGGAAGGCAAGGCCCAGCTCGTGGTAGGACTCGGATGTACGGGCGGCCAGCACAGGTCGCTGACCTTCGCGCTGCTGCTCGCGGAACACTTTGAAAGAATGGGCTTCGCGACTCACGCATATTCGCGCGACAGCAGGAAGAACGTGAGCGAGATCGGACAGCGCTGAGTCTTTCGGATTGCTTGACCTTGAGCGAATTCTGCACTATACTGTTTACAAATTCAAGCAATAGCATTCGGAATGGGGATGACTGTAAATAAATGAAAAATGGTTATGTTAAGCTGATATTCCGCTTTGCACTGGTCCTTGCGGCGGTTCTGCTGGTTTCGCGCGTGAGCAAAAACGATACCGGCGCGCTGGCAGGCGAGTACGCGGGGATCATTTCCTCGGATACTCCTCTCGGAGGCTTCACCGAGGCGGTAAAAGCGGTCAATGCGCAGAAGGCCGAACAGGCGCCGGGTAATTCAAACATACCCGGAGACATCTCGCAGCTTGCGATGGACAGCGAAGGCTGCGATTCGAACGGACAGGTTTATGTGCCCGATGAGGATCTGCCCGCAGGGCAGCCGGCGGAGGATGACGGCACTGCAGCTGTCACTGATGCTCCCGATAAAACTGCGGATGAGCAGCCCACCGATATTCCGGCAGAGGACACACCCGCTCCCGTTAAGGATAATGACGAAACCGAAGATCCCGGCACAGAGACCGGCGAGAAGACCGATGTCGCGGATTCAGGATCGGAACAGGGCAATACATCCGACGGCGATAATGTTACAGATACCGCAAGCAGTGCGGATACGACGGATACTACAGATGTAGATAATACGGCGATCTCGGATACCAAGACGCCGGCACACGGCGGATCCGCAGGCAATTACGACGACAGCGTGGGACCTTTCACCGGAATGTCGGAGCTTGAAGCTGCGATGATCCGCGCGGCGAAGGACGAAAGCTACAAGCAGACGCAGGAATACATTAACGCGCTGCTCGTAACACACCCCGATCATTACAACGCCGACATCGTCGCGGCGGCACTTTCGATCCCTCTTGAGTCGAACGACGCGAGATACGAATATCTGACCGGCGTGGGCTATAAGGCCTACACGATCTACGATGCGCCCACAGGCTTCACTTCCGACGCCGAGGCGATGACTCACATGATCACGATCGACGTGCCGGTATGGAAGATGACCAAGGATGGCAAGAAATATTCGACCACCTGGCCGCTCACGATCAACAGCAAGCTCGTGGCCAGCGTGCGCTGCATTTTCAGTGATATTTACCAGCTGGATATAAAGTTCCCGTTCAACTACCTTAAAGGCTATATGTACCGTAAGGTCGGCGGCAGCGGACTCGTGAACTCGAAGCTTCTTTCGATCCACTCTTTCGGCGCCGCGATGGACATCAACTTCTGGGACGATGACAACGATTACTATCTCGGCAAGGGCAACGACCTGCGCAATAAGGACAATCCTTACTGCATCCCCGAGTCCGTCATCGAGATCTTCGCGAATTACGGCTGGAACTGGGGCGGCAACTTCGATATCTGCGTAGATTCGATGCATTTCCAGTATTTCGGTCTGGAGTTCCTGCAGTACACCAGCGATGAGCCCTTCCCGATCCTCAGCATCGCAAGGGCGAGCATGAACAAGCTTTACATCCGCAACCTCACACAGCGCCTCAAGAAGCTCAAGTTCCTGAACATCGAAAGCGAGGAGTTCACCGAGGAAGTCGACGCCGCAGTCAAGGCCTTCCAGGAGGCTTACGGCTTAGAGCCGGACGGGATCGTGGATTATGAGACATGGGTACCGCTGATCAATGCAACTCACGATATGTCTTACGTCTTTTAAGACATGAGGAGCTATCCGCTCCCGCAAACTTTTTATTAAAACCAAAAACTGAGCCACGGCTGTATGCCGAAGGCATATATACGTAAAAGGGCTGACGTGCAAGTTTACTTGTATCGTCAGCCCTTTGCGTATATAACCCGGTCGTCAGACCGCAGCCGTGGCGGTTTGGATCCCGGTTATTAAACGGATCCTTTCGGGAAGCTGTAACTCCGATTGTTTTAATCGCCCCTCTTCATCGAGCGAGCCTGCTCGCGAGATGGCCCCGGCGGGTCCCTTACAGATATACCTTCGGCCCGCTCTTATCCCATTTCCCAAGTATCATACTCAACTGCCTCACAATGACAGCTTTCGGCTTTACCGGCCTCTTCTCATGACTTAAAAATATCTTCTGCGCAGGACTGCTCTCAAGGAACGCGATCTCCTCCTGCAGCAGCTGCGCATTGTAAAAAGCTCCATCCGAATCTGATGCGCTGTAGGTAGCATCGCCGACAAACATTATCTCATCGTCTACGGTGAGGGCGAGAGAACCCTTCGCATGAGTGGACGGAATGGGAGCGATCTCAATCTTTACCCCATCCTCGATCACCACAGGCTCCGTCACGATATCGCCGCCGTTCGTGTACTTTGCGCTCTGTTTGCTGACATACAGCTTACTGTATTTCGGCCTCTCATAGCACGGACTCACATTATCCTCGGCACCCATTTCCGAATCTCCCGGACGGTGCGTCCCGAGCCACCACGTATGATCCCCGTGAAAATGCGATATCACGATCACTTTGTCATCCGGCAGCGAATACAAATAATTTAAAGCCTGCAGCGTACTTCCCACGTCATACAGGTAAATTTTTGAGTCTCCCCTTATTATCCCTATATCTGCCGAAAGCGGTTTCTCACATGCAGGTATGTAAGAAATTCTGTCATTAACTTTTATTATCTCCGGAAATCCATACGAAGGTAAATCACTTATCTCAATCATATTAAAACCTTTCCTGTCGTCCCTATATCTTATCAGAATCTCCAAACCGACGACAGCCACCAGAACGGCAGCGCGACAATCGCAAAGAACGCCCAGCTGATCAGCGTGAAGACCTTGATGAACTTCCCGCCGTTGCCGGGATACTCACGAACGTAGATCCTGTAATTGATGACCGACGCGAGCGAACCGATCAGCGAGCAAAGACCTGCGGAATCGAGGCCGTAGAGCAGAGCCGCGAGGTTCTTCGTGAAGGGCCAGAGCACGATCGAAGCGGGAACGTTCGAGATCACCTGCGAGAGCAGGATGCTCCACCAGTATTCATGTTCCGCGACCGAACCGGTCAGGAAGCCTGCGATCTTCTCATTACCTGCGATCGACGATGAGAAAATGAAGAAGCACAGGAATGTCCCGAGCAGTACATAGTCGGTCTTTAAAAGTATCTTTCTGTCGCTTAAGAGCACTGCGGCGAGCACCACTAAAGCGCTGATGTACCAGTAGCTGGTGCGGCTCACGATCGTCCATACGATCAGCACGAACAGGCAGAGATAGATGATCCTCTTATGCTTGCGCGCGGGATCCCATTCTACTGTGGTAGAAGAAACACCTGCCTGAGACGAAGCCGGGCCGGTAACTGCCGCATTTTCATACACCGCCATCTTCGGATCCTTCCGATACAGCACCTTTACAAAGATAAACAGCAGTATGAACGAAGTAACCCACAGCGGCGACATATGCAGCATGAACACCGGAGCCGAAACGCCCGAACGTCCGTAAAGGAACAGGTTCTGCGGGCTTCCGAAGGGTGTGAGCAGCGAACCGCGGATCGCGGCGATATTTTCCATCGAGATCACGGGGAGAATGTATCTCTCTTTATTGCCTGCGCGGAACAGGATGATCGTCAGCGGCACGAAAATGATCAGCGACACATCATTGGTCACGAACATCGACGAGAAAAATACGCAGCAGATCAGGAAAAACGACAGCCCGGGCATGGTCACGAACCGTCCCGCGAAGCGGATGAAGGGCAGGAAAATGTTCTCCTGTTTGAAGCCCTCGAGAACGGTCAGCATCATGAAGAGCGTGCCGAGAGTGCGCCAGTCGATACCGCTCAGCAGGTCCCTGCTCGGCGGGGTTATGAACAATGCGATGACAGCGGCGGCAAGCGCCAGGGTCAGCATCATTTCTTTTTTGAAAAATGCGATTATCTTATTCAATCCGAAAGCCTTTCTGTAAAGTCCCCCATGTGCTCGGGGAATATGTCGTCAGCATAATAGCACACTTTGGAAGCACAGGTCAATCGCGCATTGATGAAGAAAAAGGTTAAAATAATACACTTAATGATAAAAAAATGAAATTGCGCATGCCGCGTTAAAGTGCTACGATGAGAATCGGATACGTAAGCGGATTGAGGGGCAATCCGCGGGAGTTAATCAAGAAAGGGGTGTTGTAATGCAGATGACATTTCGCTGGTACGGTGACGGCAATGACACCGTTACGCTGGACCAGATACGTCAGATCCCGGGTGTGGAAGGGATCGTTTGGGCGCTGCACAGCAAGATGCCCGGAGAGATCTGGGAGATCGACGAGATCCGGAAGGTAGCCGATGAGCTTCACGCGCACGGCTTTAACATGGACGTCGTTGAGTCGGTAAATGTGCACGACGATATCAAGATAGGCCTGCCCACCAGGGACAAGTATATCGAGAATTATAAGCAGACTCTGCGCAATCTGGCCAAGTTCGGGGTAAAGGTCGTATGCTACAACTTTATGCCCGTGTTCGACTGGACGAGGACCGACCTGTTCCATCCTCTTCCCGACGGCTCGACCGCGCTTTATTACGAAAAAGACAAGATCATCGACGATCCGATGGAGATGGCCGATTACATTCTTAAAAAATGCGAAGGCTTCACGATGCCGGGCTGGGAGCCCGAGCGCATGGAGCACTTAAAGGAGCTCTTTGAGGCTTATAAGCCCGTGACCAAGGAGAAGCTCTGGGAGAACCTCAAATACTTCCTTGAGCAGCTGATGCCCGTCTGCAAGGAGACCGACATCAAAATGGCCATTCATCAGGACGATCCGCCGTGGGATATCTTCGGACTTCCGAGATTACTCGTGGATGAGGAGTCCGTGGGCCGCTTCCTTAAGATGGTCGACGATCCTTACAACTGCCTGACACTGTGCAGCGGATCGCTCAGTTCCAACCCGAAGAACAATGTGGCCGACATCGTCCGCAAGTACTGCGACCGCATCGCGTTCGCACATGTGCGCAATGTCAAGCATTTCCCGAACGGTGATTTCTCCGAGGCTTCGCACCGAGACTGCGACGGCGACACCGGCGTGCTCGAGATCATGAAGGCTTATCACGACTGCGGTTTTAAGGGTTATATCAGACCCGACCACGGAAGGCACATCTGGGGTGAAAAGTGCAGACCCGGATACGGACTGTACGACCGCGCGCTCGGCATCATGTATCTGCTGGGCATTTGGGATACACTCGAAAAATACGATAAAAAGTAACCGGACGAAAGCACAAAAACTCAAAAAGGTGTGGTACGCTAGTGATGCTTACCGCGAGGAATCAGAATCGGCTAAAAGCCGATTCTAATGAGGAGGCTGCGAATGAAACTTACTTTAGAGGGGATAAGCAATCGCACGGAATGGGCAGGCTTTAAGCTTCCCAATTACGATATTACCGCAATGTGCGAGGATACGAAGAACTATCCCGTATGGATACATTTCGGATCAGGCAACATTTTCAGGGCGTTCCTGTGCAGCGCTGCACAGGAGCTGCTTGACAAGAACATCATGAGATCGGGCATTACCGCGGCGGAGAGCCACGGCACCGAGATCATCACCGAGTGCTTCAGACCGCATGACAATCTCTGCGTGGCCGTTACGTTAAACGGCGACGGTTCCACGGACAAGGAGATCGTCGGCTCGGTAGGCGAGGCGCTCACAACCGAGTTTGACTTCGCGAGGATCCGCGAGATATTTACGAATCCTTCGCTGCAGATGGTTTCGTTTACCATTACCGAAAAGGGCTACGCGCTGCGCAACGCGGCGGGCGAGCTCTCGAAGACCGTTGCGGCCGACATGGCGGCAGGTCCCGATAAGATCCTCGAGCACATGACAGAACTTGCTTCGGGCGACGAGCATTGCGTAGGAGCGCATCATCTGATGAGCATCATCGCGGCGCTCTGTCTTGAGCGTGCGAAGTTCTGCGGAAAGCCCATTGCGCTGGTTTCGATGGACAACTGCTCGCACAACGGCGAGAAGATCGAGAACGCGATAAGGGAGATCTCCGGCGGCTGGCTGGCCGGCGGCCTGATCGGCAGCGAGGAGGTTGCATACCTGCAAAATAAGGTGAGCTACCCCTGGAGCATGATCGACAAGATCACTCCCCGTCCCGACGCGAAGGTCGAGGAGATGCTCATCAAGGACGGTATCGAGGACGTAAAGCCCTTCGTTACCCCGAACGGAACATACATCGCACCTTTTGTAAATGCGGAGAGACCGCAGTACCTCATTATCGAGGATGACTTCCCGAACGGAAGGCCCGCTCTCGATAAGGCGCGAGGCATCATTTTCACAGACCGCGACACGGTCAACGCATGCGAGCGAATGAAGGTCTGCACCTGCCTGAACCCGCTGCACACCGCGCTTGCGATCTACGGCTGCCTGCTCGGCTACACCTCGATCTCCGAGGAAATGAAGGACCCGCAGCTCAAAGGTCTCATCACAAAGATGGCGTATACGGAAGGCATGCCCGTAGTTGTAAATCCGGGCATCATCGATCCGAAGGCGTTCCTTGAGGAGTGCCTGAACGAGCGCTTCCCGAACCCCTTCATGCCCGATACCCCGCAGAGGATCGCGACAGATACTTCTCAGAAGCTTCCGATCCGCTACGGCGAGAATTTCAAGGCGCATATCGAGAAGGGCGACGTCGACACACTGATCTTTATGCCTCTCGTGATCGCGGGCTGGCTCAGATATCTGATGGCAGTGGATGACAGCGGAGACTCGTTTACTCCTTCCGCAGATCCGATGCTGCAGACCGCACGCGGCATGATCGGAGACATCTGCTTCGGCGACAGCGACGTTACCGGGGACAGACTCGAAAAGCTTCTCTCGAACGAGGTAATATTCGGCACAGACCTTGCTGCGGCGGGCCTCGTACCGATCATCACGGGCTATTTCAACGAGCTCAATTCGGGCGTCGGCGCTGTCAGAAAGACGCTGAAGAAGTACGTGGGTTAACCTCGCAAATAAAACGAAAATGCACCAAAAAAGGCGATTATCACATTGAAATGATCGCCTTTTTATTTTACAATCAAAGAAAAAAGAAAAGGGGAAGGCATATGTCAGCAAAAGAATGTATTGAAAGCGGACGCGCGGTGCTCGGTATCGAACTCGGTTCGACGAGAATAAAGGCGGTCCTTAACGATGAGAACAACAAGCCTATAGCACAGGGCTCGCACGAGTGGGAGAACAGGCTCGAGAACGGCGTCTGGACCTATCATATCGAGGATGTGTGGACCGGACTTGCGGACTGCTACGCAGACCTGTTAAAGGATGTAAAGGCGCAGTACGGCATCGGCATCACGAAGCTCGCGGCCATCGGTTTTTCGGCGATGATGCACGGCTATGTGGCGTGCGACGACGCAGGTAATCTTCTGGTTCCTTTCAGGACCTGGCGCAACACTATTACCGGAGCCGCTGCGGAAGCACTTACGAAGGAATTTAACTACAATATCCCCCAGCGCTGGAGCATTGCGCATCTGTACCAGGCGATCCTGAACGGAGAGCCTCATGTAAAGGACATCAAGTTCCTCACAACTCTTGCCGGATATCTGCACTGGCAGCTGACCGGACAGCGCGTGATGGGCGTCGGCGAGGCGTCCGGCATGTTCCCGATCGATATCGCAACGGGTGATTTCAATAACGGAATGATCGCGAAGTTTGACGCGCTCACGGCAGGCAAGGGATATCCCTGGAAGCTGCGCGACATCCTGCCGAAGGTTCTCACCGCCGGCGACGACGCAGGCAAGCTTACCGCAGAGGGCGCGAAGAAGCTCGATGTTTCGGGCCGGCTCGAAGCAGGCATTCCGCTCTGCCCTCCCGAGGGTGACGCGGGAACCGGCATGGTAGCCACGAATTCGGTTGCCGTAAGGACAGGCAACGTATCTGCGGGAACCTCCGTATTTGCGATGGTAGTGCTCGAGAAGGAGCTCTCGAAGGTTTATCCGATCATCGACTTGGTCACCACTCCTTCGGGCAAGCTCGTCGGCATGGTACACTGCAACAACTGCACTTCGGATATCAACGCCTGGGTGGGCCTGCTCGCTGAATTCGCTGAGACTGTCGGAGCGAAGGTAAACAAGGGCGATCTCTACACCACGCTCTTTAAGAAGGCGCTCGAGGGCGATCCCGATTGCGGCGGACTGCTTTCGTACAACTATTTCTCGGGTGAGTCGGTAACCGGCTTTGACGAAGGAAGACTGATCTTCGCACGTACTCCCGACGCGAAATTCACGCTTGCGAACTTCATGCGCACACACATTTACTCCGCGCTCGCAACGCTCAAATACGGCTGCGACGTAATGTTCAAGGACGAAGGCGTAAAGGTTGACACGATGTACGGCCACGGCGGACTGTTCAAGACCAGGGGCGTCGGACAGGGCATCCTTGCCGCAGCGATCAACGCACCCGTTTCCGTAATGGAGACCGCGGGCGAAGGCGGAGCATGGGGCATGGCTATCCTTGCATCATACATGGTTAATAAATCAGCAGGCGAGAGCCTCGACGATTTCCTGAACAATAAGGTATTCGGCGGCAATGCGGGCGAGAGCATGCAGCCCGTGGCAAAGGATGTTGCCGGCTTCGACAAGTTCATGGAGCAGTACGTAAAGAGCCTGCCCGTGGAGAGAGCCGCTGTAGAAACC
>CAMZAI010000022.1 GCA_947304065.1 uncultured Clostridia bacterium
CGATGGCGCAGCTCATAGACAGATACGCCCTGCCCGTATACGTGGTGGAGACCGCACATCCCTGGAGGCACTGCGAGCTCGAGCACGTTAACAAAGACATGATGAAGATGGCAGGCTTCCCCGCAGGACCCGAGGGCCAGCAGAAGTCGCTGCAGCTGATCATGCAGATCGCGGCCGAGGTTTCGGGAGACCGCAAGACTGGCGTTTATTACTGGGAGCCTCTCTGCATCACCGATCACGGTCTGGGCACCTGGGATGAGAACATGGGCATGATGGATACGGAAGGAAAGCTTCTTCCTTCATTTGCCGCGTTCAGGGATTTTGATCCGAAGGATCCCGCGATCCCGGATGTTGATGAATATATCGCGTCCCTTTACGAGAAGAAGAGCGAGGATCTTCCTCCCGCAGGGACCAATCTGATACCGAACGGCAATTATATGGACATCACTTCGGGCTGGTGGGTGACAAAAGAGCCTGAAGATGCTGATGTTAAGACAGAGAACGGGGAGCTGGTATTTTCGAGCCTCTCGAACTTCTCTTTGGAAGTCTGTCGCGATATCCGCATAGACAAGCCCGGCAAATACCGTCTTTCGGTGGAATACCGCGGAACCAATACCACAGGCGTAAAAGTTCAGCTCTTCTTTAAGAGGATCACCTGCGACGCCGAGGTTTTGAGCACTAAGAACATTTATCCTTCGGATATCGATTTTGAGACGACCACGCTCGACATCGAGGTTCCCGAAGCGTGCAATACGCGCATCGGCGTAAAGATAGACGCTCCGCCCGTATCCGGAAGGATCAGGAACTTCAGGCTTATAGAGATTTGACAGTATATTTTGGGGGGAGACAAAATGACACAGAATACGGGAGCGGAGAACACACATAAAGCGGGAAAGATAATACGCAGGATACTTGCGGTACTTGGGGTACTGGTCCTGCTCGTACTGTCATTTGCGGTTTTCTCGTATTTTCACCTGAAGAGCTTTTTTACCGCGCCTCAGAAAGTGGATGACAGGGGAAGGCTTTATTATACCGAGTACACGGGTGATTATGAGTCGCCTTTTGTCACTTTCATTTTTGATAAGATCAAGCCCGTGCGGTCGGGCGGCTGTTCCGCTTTTTACACGGAGAGTACCGACGGCGGGTATCGTACCGGCAGGAACTACGACCTGCCCCATATGGATAAGCAGGGCAATACCACGGGCCTTAACATGGTCGTAAGGTGCAGCCCCGAAGGTAAGTACAGTTCTGTCGGAGTCGCAGATGTCGCAATGTTCTCACGCATCGGACTGAATTACGTACAGGGGTCTCTTGACAAGGGACAGCTCACGGACGTGCTCTTATCGCTTGTTCCGTATATCTGTGTGGACGGCATCAACGAAACGGGACTTTCGGCGTCGATACTCGCCCTTGATCTGAAGGAAGGCGAGACCGCCGTATTCCAGACCGAGGAAGGAAAAGAGCCTGTCATCATCACGGAACTGCTCAGACAGATACTGGATAACTGCGCTTCTGTCGGGGAGGCCGTGGAACTCGCAAAAGACAGGAATATGATCAATACATTCGGAGCCGATTTCCATATGTTCGTCACCGATGATTCGGGCAGCAGCGCAGTGCTTGAATGGCGAAACAACACTTTTATCGTGACGTATACGGATATGATCACGAATTTCTACGTGGCCTTCGACGATGCGGAGGACTGCTATCTGCACGGAGGTCTGAAGGAAAAGTTCATCGCTCCGGCAGAGAATCCGTTTAATTACAGATTCGGCTACGGACACGGATACGAGAGGTTCAAAAAGCTCATGGCGGTAAAGGCTGAAAAGGCCGCAGCCGGCAGCATGGCCATGGACGACAGCGAGATCATGGAAACTCTTAAAGCCGTATCGCAGGAATATACGGGCGAGCTGACTTCGCTGACACAGTACAGCGCGATCTATGACAACACCAACAGAACTCTCGATCTTTGCGTATATCCGGATTATTCAAAGGTTTACCACTATGACGTCGAATAAAGAAGCAATGAAGGGCTTAAGGGAGATCGCGGTCGGCGGTATCCGGTTTAAGTCCAATGTACTTATGGCACCGCTCGCGGGCTACACATGCTTTCCTTTCAGGCTGATGGCAAAGAGGCTCGGAGCGGGAAGTGCATATACGGAAATGGTGAGCGCCGACGCGCTCAAATACAACGATCAGGCGACGTCAAAGCTGCTGTATACGGATGAACGCGAACAGGTAAAGTGTGTACAGCTCTTAGGTGCGGTACCGACCGTATTCGAAAGGGCCGCAAAGAGCGATCTGCTCGCGAAGTTTGACGTTATAGACATCAACATGGGCTGCCCCGTGCCGAACGTTGTAAAGGCGGGCGAAGGCAGCGCACTTTTGGATGACATCCCGAGGGCATCAAAGATCATCGAGGCCTGCAAGAGAAGCGGCAAGGTCGTATCGGTCAAGTGCCGCGTCGGGATGAACGGCAGCAGGATCGTAACAGAGGAGTTCGCGCGCATGTGCGAGGCTTCGGGCGCTGACATGATCACGGTGCACGGAAGGACCAGGGCCATGATGTACGACGGCGAGCCGCTCTACGATCAGATCCGCCTGGCAAAGGAGTCGGTGAGCATCCCTGTGTTCGCGAACGGCGGCATCTGCTCAAAGGACGACGCAGAGAAGATGATGGAGCTGACCGGCGCGGACGGAGTCATGCTCGGCAGATACGGGTTCGAGAATCCGCTGATATTTTCCGAACTGACGGGCACCGAATGCAGCGACACAAAATACACGCTCATCACAGAGCAGCTGGAGCTCGCGCAGGAATGCTTCGATGAGCTCTACGTGCTCTCATACATAAAGAAACTGGCGTCCTATTTCATGAAGAAGATGCCGGGAACAAAGCGGCTCAAGGCAGACCTGTACCGGTGCGGCAGCGTATCGGAATTACGGGATGTCCTGGGCGGGATTTTTGAGAGGTCAGGAAATGCTGATTGATCGGTTTGACATAGAAGACGGCGTGCTGAAGGCTTATGACGCGGGCACGGAAACGGATATCCGCATCCCCGAGGGCGTCCATACGATCGGGGAAGGCGCCTTTAAGGGCATGTCCTGGATCCTCAACGTGGAGTTTCCTTCCACCCTTAAAAGGGTCGGGGATTCCGCGTTCAAGGGCTGCAGGCAGCTCAAAAAGCTTGTATTCCCGGAGGGTTTTCTCGAGGTCGGTGACTATGCGTTCCACAAGTGCCACATGCTCGAGGAACTGGTATTCCCGGGTTCCATGACGAAGGTCGGGGACTGCGCTTTTCTTTACTGCGACGGAATTAAGAAGATCGTGATGGAAGGCCCGGACCGCGTGGGTAAAGGTACATTTTCCCATGATATGAGCCTGCGCGAGGTGTCGCTTAATGCTAACCTTGACGATTCGAATTTCTCCGATGAGGTATTCGAGGGCTGCATCAATCTGCATACGATCACGCTCTCGGGACACGAATACAGGGTAGACAGCCTGATAGGCGCGATGGATTCGCATACGGACTTCCCGCAGCTTATCAAATCCATCGCAAAGAGCGTATACCATTCGATGCAGATCGAGGACGGCGTGCTGACGAAGTTCGGGATCAACTTAAAGAGCATTGTTCTTCCCGAGGGCATCACAGCTATCGGAAAGGGCTGTTTCTTCGACAAAAAGGGCATCGTAAGGATCACACTGCCGGCCTCACTTCGTGAGATCCGTTCGAACGCGTTCCTGAACTGCTTCGGGCTTACGGAGATCACATTTCAAAGTGAGGACGTAACTTTAGATAATAAAGCCTTCCGCGGGTGCTGCAACCTCGAGAAGGTCCATCTGGACGGCAAGACTTACCTGCTCGGGGACGAGGCGGATAATGCGCTGGTGAGCAGGGTCAGGGACCAGGTGCTCGGAGATTTCTATATCAGCGGCAGGATACTGGTCCGTTACATGGGCAATGAAGAGCAGATACGCATCCCGAAGGAAGTTGAGATCATCGGCGAGCGCTGCTTTTTCGGGAATGAGGCGGTAAAGACCGTCCTGTGTCCCGAAGGTCTCACAGAGATCAGGGAGCAGGCCTTTGAGGGCTGTGTCACACTGCAGAACATCGTGCTGCCGGAGAACCTGAAAAAGATAGGCAGAGAGGCGTTTGCCGAGTGCAGGAAGCTATTAAAGTGCAATGTCCCGGAGACAGTAGAGTTCATCGGTGAGTATGCTTTCAGGCGCTGCCTGCAGCTTAAACCCTTCGAACCAATGCCGGCACAAGCAGAGATACATCCGTACGCGTTTTATCTTGCGAAGAACTTTGAGCAGCCGGAGAAGGTGAGCAGGAAGCTTCCCGCGGATACCGAAGAAGAGTATGATATCGCCCCGTATTCCAATGCGGGTAAAGCCGGCATAAAAGTCCTGAAGCTCGCCGGATTAAAGCGGATCGGCAGGTATGCCTTCGCTTCATGCCCGGAGCTTGAGGAAGTGACCATAGACGCGCCTGAGTGCGTGATCGGGCAGAACGCGTTCTCGACCTGTCCGAAGCTTAAAAAAGTAAAACTGAACGTAAAAGAGATCGGAAGAGGCGTATTCTCGTACTGCAGGCAGCTCGAAGAAGCCGAGCTTGCGGGAATTTCGGTTCTGCCTCCCGAGAGCTTCGCGGGATGCTATCTGCTGCACGGCTTCAAGGCGAAGGACGTGACGCGCATGGAGGCCAGATGCTTCGACGAATGCGTACGTCTCGATTCGTTTGATTTCTCGGGCATTAAGACGATAGGCGAGCGCGCCTTCGAGCGCTGCGATTCCCTAAAGAGCGTGAAGCTCGACCGGACCGAGTGCGGATATCACGCCTTCGCGGACTGCGCTTCGCTCGAGGCAGTTGAGATCACAAAGAACACAGTCCTTGAGAGCGGCGCGTTCATCGGCTCTACGCAGATACATATCGTTACATTTGACGGAGAAAGATATGAGTTCGGCAGATTCTCGGACTCTCTGAACCGCACGGATAATCCGTATCCTGCGCAGGTACGCGAGGTGATCGCATCGGTATGGTCATGCTTTGACATCCGCGAGGAAAAAGAGCTTGTCGGTTACTCACAGGATGCTTCGAGGATCACAGTGCCGCAGGACATCGAAGAGATCGGACAGGACGTGTTCCGTGACCATGCGCGACTTGAGGAGATCAATATCCCCGAGTCGGTGCGCATATTCGGAAGTCATGCATTTTCACAGACAAAGTGGCTCGCCTCCGAAAGGGAAAAGTCAGATACAGTCATCGTGAACGATGTCCTTCTGGACGGCGCGCAGTGCACAGGCGCAGTTGAGATCCCGCTTTCGGTAAAACGGGTAGCGAGCTGGTGCTTCGCAGGCAATACGGCGATCACGGAACTGAAGATACCGTCTGAGAGGATCGGCATCGAGAACCTGGCTTTCCGCAACTGCCTGAACCTTAAGAAGATCACGGATTGGGACGGCCGCGAGTATGTGCTCGAGCGCGTTCCGGACCTTAAGGATAAGGATTGGCCCGAGCTGATCCTAAGGATATTCTCGGAGTGCATCAACTGCTTTAAGCTCGACGAGGCGGGGAACCTGATCGAGAGTACGGGCAATATCACGGATCTGGTCTTCCCGGAGGGTATCATTTCCGTCGGAGAGGGCGTATACAAGGACTGCCACCTGCTCGAGACGATCGTTTTCGCTGACGATACCGCAAGCATCGGGAAGTCTGCTTTTGAAAACAGCAAATGGCTAAGGAGCGTATCGAACGCCGGGGCTGTTGAGAGCATAGGAGCGCAGGCATTTTCGGGATGCCAGTCACTAGAGTCCATAGACCTTTCGGACAGCTTAAAGGAGCTTGGCAGCAGGTGCTTCGAGCACTGCGTGAGCCTTGCGGAGATACATATATCGGACAGGCTGGGGAAGATCCCCGAGAGGGCGTTCTTCAGGTGCAAGTCCCTTAAAAGAATAGTTGTCCCGGAGTCGGTAAAGAAGATAGAGACTGAGGCCTTCGCGTTCTGCGAGAACCTTGAGGAAGCGTACATCCCCGAAGGAACGGAGCTGGGAGACCGCGTATTTGCCTACTGCGACCGCATAACGGTCCACAGAGTAAACTGACAGAGAGAACCATCATGAGATACAGAGAACTGGGTAATACCGGGCTGAAGGTATCGGAGACAGGCTTCGGCACGATCCCGATACTTAGCGGGCATGTTCCCGTGCTGCCCGAGTATTTCAGCCCCGATACCGAAACCGCGGTCGCGATCATGAAAAAGGCCTTCGACTACGGATGCAACTTTTATGACACCGCTATATTAGAGGAGTACGGAGACGCTGAACTGAAGCTCGGCGAATTCATAAAGACTGTCGACAGGGATAAGCTCGTCATCTCGGACAAAGCCAGATTCTATGACGGGGCGCAGATATACAGGGAGGTGCTCCGCTCGATAGAACATCTGGGCACAAAGCCGGATATCTATTTCGTGCATCAGGTGGATGAGAGCAATGTCGACGAGGTATTTGGAAAGAACGGCGCGCTCGATGCGCTGTATGACCTCAAAAGAGAAGGAAAGATAGGCTTTACGGGCATTGCCTCGCATTATTACAATGTGCTCTGCCGTGCGGCCTTAGACCCCAGGGTGGATGTGCTGCAGGGGAGCGGCAACATCCTCGAGCGCGGGATGCTCGACCGGATCCGGGACGAGGCGGCTTTTAGGAGCAAGGGCTTTATCCTGAACAAGGTCTACGCAGCGGGACTGCTCATCGGTCCGTTCTCGGTCGACGAGCTGATAGGCGGGATACTTGAATACCCTTTCTCGAGCGCATTGCTCGGGATCGGGACGTTTGAGCAGGCCGAGGCCGCATTTGCGAAGGAGTATCCGTTCGTACATTTATCCTTTGAAGAGGTGCTTGAGCGCCTTTCAAAGGATTTTGATCCGATCGGGTGCGATCGCTGCGAAAGGTGCGTATGCGCTTACGGGCATGAGATCCACACCACCTTCCGTCAGTTCAATTATTTCTGTCTCGGGAAGGAATACTGGGCGGTCAACAAACTGAAGATGGATCTCGAAAATACTTATGAACACTGCAGGGCCTGCACCGACAGGAGCTGCATGAAGGAGTGCCCGAGGCATTTATACATTCCGGAGGTGACAGAGAGGGTACACGGGCTTATTGAGGCCTACTGAAGCATGTTGATGTAATTGGGGAAGTTTTTAGTTTTTAGCAGGGTAAGGGAGATCAAACAGTATGGAAAACAGAAAACGATTCTTTGCGGGCCGCCGGGGGGCTGTGCTCGCAGCAGTATCGGTCATTTTGATGTGCGCCGCATTATTTGCCGGATGCCGCAAAAATACCGGTGACATTGATAACGAACAGGACAGTATTACGGCGACAGCCACGCCGCAGCCTACGGCTACGCCCACGCCCACTCCGATGCCTACGCCTACGCCGATACCTTTCGTGCAGAGGACTTATGAGACTTTCGGACGTGACGACGTATATCTGGTGCCGACGGATCCGCCGGAAGGGGACAGCAACCGCTCGAGGATAGCCACGAAGTGTGCCGGGGAATTTGTATTGAACTGGTACTCGATCTGGGACGAGGCCGACATTGTCGAATCGACAAATTATATGGTGCTCTTTGCTCCGGCGGTGACCGACGAACGATACACCCTGAAACCCGATTTTCCGCTCAACCAGCCCGAGCTGCTCAGCGACGGCACGGTAGTACTCACCGGATGGGAAAAGGGAGAGGTCCATGTGTATGACAAGACGCTGACCGAGCTCACGTCCTTCATACCCGGAGGTGAGGGAGAAAAGGTACCGCAGACCATCGGCGTGTCCGACGACGGAACGATCTGGGTCACCTTTGAGAAAGAGGCGAAGCTTTACGCCTTTGACCTGACGGGCGAACCCAAAGGCGAGTATGAATATGACGACAGTGTCGTGGCGACGATGTATCTGTGCCGTCAGGGAGACAAGGACTGCTTCTATACGGTTACCACAGGTGAAACGTATGAGAGCGGCAGCCTGTATCTTTCAACAGAGACCGGAGAGATCGAATACCGGAGCCGGAATATTGAAGACCTTGGGTATGCATGGAACAGGAACGCCGCGACGCCGACGCAGGGATGGAATCTGAGCAGTTCCGATTCCACATGGTTCTTCCACGGGGCCGACTCGGGCAGTACGCTTACTTTCCCGAAGACGGATGCCGGCGAGTCGATGACCTTTATTGACGGGAAAAAGCTGTGCAGCTGCGTCAGCAGGTGGAACGATGACTTTGAAGGCACATACGAATACAGGATATATGACCTTGATAAACAGACGGTATCGGAGGTGCTCGAAAAGGCCGATATCCCGGGCTGCAGCTATCTTTCGGCATACGGCGTCCTTCCGGACGGATATGTCGTAATGATCTCGGTAGATGACGACGGCGGCGAAAGAATGCTTTTATGGGAGCCGGGACCCGATTTCACCCGGATAGACGGTTTCTGCGATCTTGCGGAGGTCGATCCCGCGGAGTATGCAGCACAGCGCATCGAAGCGCTTAAAGACAATTTCGGGATCGAGATCACGCCCGACGCTTATACAGACGGTGAAGAAGAGCTCTCTATTGGTGATGCGATGTCTGAGATAGAGCTCATCAACGCCTTTATGCTCTATGCAAAGCAGGACCCGGAGGTTTTAAAGACTGCATCGGGAGAGCCGCTTCATCCCGAGAACATGTACACCAACGACGGCGCGCATTACGAATTTAACCCGCATGTATTCTCAAAATATTACCTGAAAGAGCACGGCGAGGAAAGGCGAGACGCATTCTTCCGCTATGTCGATGCACTCCGTGCGGGAGAAGACAGCTTTGAATGCCCCAATACCGGAGCCGCGAACTGGAGCAGCGGAAGACTCGCAAAATATTTCTTCCCCATAGGTTCGGCGTACTGCTATGCGGATTATACCGGGGACGGAAGGGCGACCATTACATACATGATCCCCAAGGAGGAATTCCTCGAGAAGGAGCGGGAATTCGAGAGAATGGTCACCGCGATAATCAATGATGTCGTGGAGGAGGATTACACCGACTTTGAGAAGACGCTCGCGCTGTATGAGTTCATGACAGAGTACTGCGTCTATGACTATGAGATGCTCGAACATAACGGAGAAGAAGAGTGGAACGCCAAACAGTCGGGCTACCGCGTGCTGGTCGAGAAGCAGGGCATATGCTGGGAGATAGCGTGTCTGTACCGCTATCTGCTGCTGCAGTGCGGAGTGGACGCCGAGGAAACGACGGGTTTTCCTCTTAATCCCGAAGACGATCTGCATGAATGGAATTATATCGAGTTCGACGGCGTCGGATATCTGATCGATGCGACATGGGGACTGACCACGAACCGCGCGCCGGATCTTACATACTTTTTGTTCACGGACGCGCTCAGAAGGGACAGGGACGGATTTGATCCCGAGTCGTTCGATCTCGGCGGCAACGGTCTGTACGGCGCCCGCAAGACATACGGCTTTAAGGCCGAAGACGAGCGATACAGCGCACTTTGGGACGGCCGGTACATTGCATTCGACGAGAATGAGAAATGTATCTTTTACAAGGACTTCAGCGGAAAGTTAAAGAGGTTTGATTACGGTGATCTGAGTGAAGTGACGGAATAGAGAGGGTATTTTATGTCAAAAGGGACCAATCAGAAGTTTAAGTTTACTTACCTCATGCAGATAATGCTCGAAAAGACCGACGACGAGCATGCGCTTACGATGCCCCAGATCATGGAGGAACTCGAGAAGCATGACGTGACCGCCGAGAGGAAGAGCATTTACACCGATTTCCAGGACATGACCGACAAGTTCGGGATCGAGATCCTCAAGGAAAAAGTCGGCAGGGAGACATATTATCATGTCGGGACCCGTGAGTTCGAGCTCGCGGAGGTAAAGCTTCTGATCGACGCGATCCAGTCGTCGAAGTTCATTTCCGAGCGCAAATCGAGGGAACTGATCAAGAAGATCAAGGGCTTCGTGAGCGTTCATCAGGCGAATCAGCTTCAGCGCCAGGTATTTGTTCAGGGCCGTATCAAGACCATGAACGAGAGTATTTATTACAGCGTCGACGAGATACACAACGCGATCGCGCACAACAGGAAGATCCGGTTCAGGTATTTCCACTGGCAGCCCGACAAATCGCAGTACATACTGCACGGCGGGGACTATTTCGTTGTGAGCCCGTGGGCACTGACCTGGGACGATGAGTATTACTATCTGGTCGCTTTTGACGATTTCAGCAAGAACTGCAAGCATTACCGCGTGGACAAGATGATCAAGCCCGAAATGATCAATGAGAAGCGCGAGGGCGAGGAAGAGTTCAGGGACCTCGACATGGCCGCATATTCGAAGGCCACGTTCGGAATGTACGGCGGCAATAAAAAGAGAGTCAAGATACAGTTCCACAACAAGATGAGCGGCGTGTTCATCGACAGGTTCGGAAAGGACATTTCCTTCATCCCGGTCGATGAGAAGCACAGCGAGCTCAATGTGGACGTATTTGTAAGTCCGCAGTTCTACGGATGGATATTCGGCCTCGGCAAGGACGTAAAGATCGTGAGTCCCGCGGAAGTCGTGGAAGAGGTCAAAAACCTGGCGAAGCAATTCCTGGAGAATATGGAGGGGAACAAATGAATCTTAAGACAGCATACGCACCTTATTTCAAGATAGGCGCAGCCATCTCCCGCCGCAATCTCTATACGCCCGCGCACATGAAGTTCCTGACTGAGCAGTTCAGCAGCTTTACCTGCGAGAACGATACGAAGCCCGAGTTCTTTCTCGACAAAGAGGCGAACAAGGACGATCCGGAGAAGTACAACCTTTCTCCGGCGCTCACGTTTGAGAATGCGATACCTTATCTGGAATTCGCGAAGAAGAACGGCATCGCGATGCGCGGACACACGCTGGTATGGCATAACCAGACGCCGAAGTGGTTCTTCTGCGAGAACTACAACGAGAATTTTGAGTTCGCCGACAGGGAGACGATCCTTGCGAGACTGGAGAGCTATATCCACGGAGTGCTTGATTTCGTACAGACGAATTATCCGGGCATTATCTGCGCATGGGATGTGGTGAATGAGGCCGTAAACGACGGTGCGTTCAGAAAGTCGCTCTGGACCCGTACGGTCGGCGACGACTATGTGCAAAAGGCTTTCGAGTTCGCACGCAAATACGCGGCGCCCGGGACGCTTCTCTTTTACAACGATTATGAGACCATGATCGAGTGGAAGCGCGATTTTATCATTGAAAATATCCTGAAGCCTCTTAAGGAAAAGGGGCTGATCGACGGCATGGGAATGCAGTCGCACCTGCTGATGAAGGAACCCGACATGGAGGTTTACCGCACGGCCCTTCACATGTTCGGGGCGCTCGGACTGCAGATACACGTAACCGAGCTCGACATGCACAATGCAGATCCAAGTGAGGAGTCGATGCACGCGCTGGCAGAAAGATACCGCGAGCTGTTTAACATTTACCTTGATGCAAAGAAGACCGGCAAGGCCGATATCACCTGCGTCACGTTCTGGAACTTAACGGACGAGGACAGCTGGCTCTCGGGCTTCAGGCGTGAGACGAGCTACCCTCTGCTGTTCAAGGGCAAATGCGAGGCAAAGGAAGCTTACTACGCGGTGCTCGAGGCAGCGGTGGGACCCGATAAGGCCGACAAATGGGAGCCCGGTTATCCCGATGAGGATTTTATCCCGACAGGCATGCCGAAGCGCAAAATGAACATTTTCCGCAGGAATATCTGGGAAGACGGTGAGTACGATTACGCGGCGTCATACGGATTTACGCCGAATCTGTTCGCGTACATCCATACAGACGATGAGAAGAGGGATTGCATGCTCGTGGTGCCCGGCGGCGGATACTGCATGCTCACGCCTCACGAGGGAGAGCTTCCCGCACGCGAGTTCTTTGACAGCGGAATGAATGTGTTCCTGCTCTGCTACACCACGGACATCACGATGTCGGTTCCTTTAAAGGACCAGCCGCTTAAGGACGTTTCGAGGGCGGTCAGATGGATCAGGAAGCACGCCGGAGAGAACAATATCGACGGAAAGAAGCTCTTTATATGCGGTTTCTCCGCGGGAGGACATGTCTGCGGAAGCCTTGCGGTGCACTTTGCGGATGTAAAGGATACGAATCCCGAATACGCGGATATCCCGAACAGACCGGACGGCGTGATCCTTTCGTACCCGGTGATCACGGCCGGAGAATATACGCACAGGGATTCCATACGTGCGCTGCTCGGGCCCGAGCCGATGGCAGAGGAGCTCGATTATTACTCGCTTGAAAAGCAGGTTAAGGAGGATACGCCTCCGTGCTTCATGTGGCAGACCGAGACCGATTCGCTCGTGCCCGTCGAGAATACGTATCTCTTCGCGATGGCGCTCAGAAAGAAGAAGGTGCCCTTCGCGCACTATGTATTCCCGTCAGGATTCCACGGCCTGTCCGCGGCGAACAAAGCCTTTTTCCGGGGCTGGTCGGGCGGCGGCTTTACGATGGAACAGACGATGCGCGCCGCATTTGCAGTAAAGGAAGGCAAGGGCGTGAATGTATCGGAAAAGCGCAGGGAAGAGCTTATAGACCAGTTCTTCAGCGGCAGGGAAATGCCCGCGTTCGGTATGGACATGAGCCTTAAGGAGGACGTGGGACTCTGGACGGACCTGGCAAGAGCGTGGATGAAGAGGATCTGATGGATGAATACATTTACTTTTAAGGACACGATCTTTGACGCGGAGCAGATGAGGGAATACATCGCGGACACTGCGGCGAAGCTGAGCTTGGAGAATACCGCAAGGGCGCTCGGATACGCCGCGGAGGCGCATAAGGGCCAGACTCGTAAGAACTCCGATATCCCCTACATCTATCATCCGATGAACCTGGCGTGCCATGCGCTCGCGATGGGGATAGAAGAGGATGAGATAATCGCTGCGTGCCTGCTGCATGATGTGGTCGAGGACTGCGCAAGGACGCTCGAAGAGCTGCCTGTGAACGCGGGAACAAAGGAGATCGTAAGGCTCATGACGCGCGAGGAGTCCACGGACGAAACCCGTGCAGCGGTGATGAAAGCCTATTACGGCGCGATCGCGCGGGATCCGAGGGCGGCGCTGGTCAAATGCCTCGACCGCTGCAACAACCTGACCACGATGTCATGGGGGCTCAGCAGGGAGAAGGTCATAAGGACGATCAAAGAGACGGAAGAACACTATCCGGCACTGCTCGAAACGGTAAGACGCGAGCCCGCGTACAGCAGGGCGGCGTGGCTGCTGAAGTATCAGATCGAGAGCATGCTGGACATTTATAAGAGACTGTTGAAGGAAGCATAAAGACATTTATCACGAAAGGGGTTTGTATGGAAAAATCAAAGGTATATTTTACCGATTTCAGGACGGTGCTTGGCGTGAGCCTGACCGCGAAGCTGCAGAAGCTGATCAGGATGGCGGGGATCGGCTCCATTGACATGGACGGAAAGTTCGTAGCCATCAAGATGCATTTCGGAGAACTCGGAAATCTGGCCTATTTGAGGCCTAACTACGCGAAGGCCGTGGCCGATGTTGTCAAAGAGGGCGGCGGACTGCCGTTCCTTACCGACTGCAACACACTCTATCCGGGCAGCCGAAAGCATGCGCTCGAGCATCTGGACTGCGCGAACATCAACGGATTCAACACCGTGACCACGGGATGTCAGATCATTATCGCGGACGGACTGAGGGGCACGGATGACATAATCGTTCCTGTACCGAACGGCGAATACTGCAAGGAAGCGTATATCGGACGCGCCGTGATGGACGCGGATATCTTCATCTCGCTCAGCCATTTCAAGGGCCATGAGCAGGCAGGTTTCGGCGGCGCGATAAAGAATATCGGTATGGGCTGCGGAAGCCGTGCGGGCAAGATGCACCAGCATAACAGCGGACATCCGCACGTGATCACAGAAATGTGCAGAGGCTGCCGCAGATGCGCAAAGGAATGCGGTTCGGACGCCATCAGCTACAACGATAAAAAGGCGTGGATCGATCCCGAAAAATGCAAGGGCTGCGGACGCTGCATCGGCGCCTGTGCATTTGACGCTATCGAGAACGACAACTGGGACGCGCCTCAGATGCTCGGCAGGAAGATGGCCGAATACACGGCGGCTGTCATCAGCGGAAGACCGCATTTCCATATCAGTCTGATAACAGACGTATCGCCCAACTGCGACTGCCACGGCGAGAACGACGCGCCTATCCTTCCCGATATCGGAATGCTTGCGTCCTTCGATCCGGTGGCGCTCGACCAGGCCTGCGTGGACCTGTGCCAGAACGCTGAACCGATCCGAAACAGCCAGCTCGGCGACAATATGGCGAAGCCGCATTTCCACGATCACGGCGACGTATGGCATAACAGCAATCCCAATGTTTCCTGGGCAGAGACCCTCGAGCATGCGGAAAAGATAGGCATCGGCACGCGCGAATACGAGCTGGTCAGGATGAAATAAGGTTTTTCGGGAGGATGAAATGATAAAGGATCTGGTACGTAAGAACAGGAGTTACCGCGGCTATGACGAGAGCCGCAAGATTAGTGAAGAAGAGCTGAGAGATCTGATAGATACCGCAAGGCTTGCGGGTTCGGCAGCGAATCTCCAGCCATTGAAGTACAGGCTTGTATATACCGATGAGGAGGTTGCGAAGCTCAATGCGATCACCCGATGGGGAAAGATGCTGAAGGACATTGAGCTGCCCCATAAGGGCATGTTCCCGACCGCGTACATCGTGATCTGTGTTGATACTCAGATCTCAAAGGCGCCCGAGAACGCGAACACCGATATCGGCATCGCGGCGCAGAGCATGCTTCTTGCTGCCGTGGAGCAGGGACTCGGCGGCTGCATGATCGGAAATTATGAGAAGGCGCAGGCATCGGAAGCGCTCGCATTGCCCGAAAGATACGTTCCGCAGCTGATCGTGGCGATAGGAAAGCCCGCGGAGACAGTAGTTCTTACAGACCCGGCCGAGGACGGAAGCGTGAAGTATTACCGGGATGCGAACGACGTGCACTACGTACCGAAGAGGAAACTGGAAGACATTATACTTTAAAAAACAGGAGAAATAGGATGACAATTAAAGAAGCTATCAGGGAAAGACATTCGGTAAGACAGTATAAAGACATCGCGATCAAAGCGGAGGATAAGGAGAAACTCGAGGCCTCGATAAAGGAGTGCAACGCTGAGAGCGGACTGCACCTGCAGCTGATCTGCGACGAGCCCGAATGCTTCGATACGCTGTTCGCGCATTACGGAAAATTTACGAATGCAAAGAACTATATCGCGATAGTCGGCCCGAAGTCAAAGGAGAACCTGGACGAGCTCGGAGGATATTACGGGGAAAGGCTCGTGCTCGAGGCACAGACTCTCGGGCTGAATACCTGCTGGGTTGCGGGCTCCTACGGTAAGGGTAAGTGCAGGGCGGAGGTTGCGGACGGCGAGAAGCTGGTATGCGTGATCTCGATCGGATACGGCGAGAAAACGGGACATGCCCATAAGTCGAAGCCCGCGGATAAACTCTGCAATGTTCCCGAGTCCCAAAGACCGGAATGGTTTAAGGAAGGACTTGAAGCCGCGATCCTCGCTCCGACTGCGATAAACCAGCAGAGATTCCTGGTATCGCTCGAGGGCGATACGCCTGTGATCACGGCAAAGATGGGTCCGATGACCAAGATCGACCTCGGCATCGTGAAATATAACTTCGAAGCCGCATCGGGACATAAATGCAAGTGACGGACCCGATCGGTTTATGTTATATATCCCTCAACAAATCCACGTTTTGTAAAATATGGTTAACTTGTTTATAATTTTCAAAATTATTGTTAAGAAAACTTCAAGGGGGACCGATATAGAAAGTGTAAAGAAAAACAAAACGTGATTATATCCAATGAAACTTTTTTCATTTTTTTCATATCCCCTCCCCCCCTATAAGGACGACCTCTCTAGCCGAGAGGTCGTCTTTCGCGAGATGACCTCTATTACACTCTCTGCGCATATCTCGAGCGCCAGCGCGAAATCCTCAACAGTCATTTCGGTTCCTTTATCCGTTCCTTTCGGGTTCGGGACGTGGATGAAGCCGCAGGGAATATCGAGTCCGCGCGTGCGTATATAGCTGCAGACCCTGTAGAAGGTATCGTTGCAGACATAGGTGCCCGCGGAGTGGGAAAGACCTGCAGCCAGGCCCGCAGCTTCCATGGCACTGACCATTTCCCTGACCGGAAGTGTCGAGAATATCCCGTCCGGCCCGTCGGGGATTATGCGTTCCCATTTCGGCGAATGCCCCGCATTGTCAGGGATGCGTGCGTCAGCGAGATTGACGGCGGTCACTTCGGGAGTGATCTTATCCCTGCCCGCAGCCACGCCTGTCATGATGACCGCTTCGGGAGTTTCGCACCCGATCCGGTTTATTATCATTTCCGCTGCCTCGCCGAATACCACGGGGAGCTCGAGTTTTTCGACGCGTGCTCCCTTTATTTCGGAAGGCAGAAGTCTGACCGCCTCGAAGGACGGGTTTGTTTTTGCATTGTCAAAAGGCTCAAAGCCGGTAAAGAGGATCATATCATTCTCCATAAGGTTTACAGATGTTCGACGGAATTATATTATCATTAATGAAAAGAAAAAGAAAGGAACCGTTCTCAAAAAGCTCTCGTCTAAATATCGGTGATGGCAAAGGGCCATCGATATCATTCATTGAAAACGGAGGAAGAAAAATGAAAAAGTCTATAGTATGCGCACTGGGCGCAGTAATGATCGGAAGCATGCTCGCAGCACCCATAGAGGTGACAAAGGCTGCTGAGCTTGATGCGGTAACGATTTCCGCACCGATAGAGAACGACGGCGGTTTTATGAGCGCAAAGACACCCAAGCTCACAAAGGCACGCAAGAAGATCATCAAGAAGGCACTCAAGGGCTTTGCAGGCAGCGATATCACGCCGGTTGCGTATCTGGGCAGCCAGGTCGTTGCGGGCGTAAATCACAGGTATCTGTGCAGGATCAAGGCAGTTGTTCCCAACGCAAAAGAATACTATGCATTTGTGACCGTATTTGAAGATCCGGATGGAAATGCAAGCATTACCAAGATCAGCACCACCGACGTTGAGACAAATATCAACGGCCTCTCGGGCGGATGGTTCCAGTCATCCTCTGCGAAGGTTCCGAAGTCGCTCAGAACCACATTTGACAATGCGCTGATGGGTCTCGTGGGCGTAGGCTATAACCCCGTTGCAGTACTTTCACAGCAGGTGGTTGCAGGCATGAATTACTGCCTGTTATGCGAGTCGCAGGTCGTATATCCCGGCGCACCCAAGTACTATACACTTGTATATCTGTATGTCGGACTCGACGGAACCTCCGAGATCAGCGAGATCGTAAGGATCGCGGACGCTTCGGGCAATGCCCTGGCTGAGATAGAGGCTGCGGAGCCTGAGCACAGCATGAAGACTCTGATCGTATCGGTTGATGAAAATGCTTCGAAAAAGAAGATCAAGAAGATATTCAAGAAGCTCGGCCTCAGCATAGTTTATGATTATGAAAACTCTAATATGTACGCGGTTGAACTTGCTGAGGAGACCGATGAGGCAGGCCTTAATGCCATGATCGAGAAGCTCGGGGCATATGATGCGATAATCTCAGTTGAGAAGGATTATTACGCAACGATCTATTGATAATGACTTTATGAACACGACACGCGGCCCGACGGACCGGGTGTTTTTTTATTGGAAATTAAAGAATTTAAACTAAAACTTTAAAAAGTTGTTGACAGACTTGAATAACCATGTTATATTATCCTCGTCGGCAAAATTTAAAATATTAAACTAACGCTTTAAAACAAGGAGATATAAACATGGATACAAAGGCAAAGAAAAGGATCAGAAGGATCAGATTGGTAGAATGTTTTTCCACTTTCATCATCTGTTTTCTCATTTTTCAGGCAAAAGATTTTGTGGTGGCTCTCATGACACCTGCGGACAGCTATCAGATCCGCTACGAGGAGCCCTTCGGCGTGAACAATGGCCAGAAGATATATTCGCTTTACAGGAATGATGATTATTTTATGTTTGACGCGGATGTGAACGAATTCATGCTGCTGGATGCAGACGGAAATACGGACATAAAGTATTGCGTGATCATGCATGAAGCGCGTGATCTGGTATATTCGGTGATCCTGGGCGTGATGCTCCTGATCGTGTGCAATATCGCACACAGTGTGATCGACGGAGTTTCGCCGTTTACCCGCAAGAACACCGGGCGTATACGCCTGATCGGTGCGCTCCAGTTCTGTCTGGCAGTGGTTCCCGGCCTCGTGGTTTTTTTGATGAAGTTCTTCAGGTTCGAGTATTCTAACTTAGGCTTCGGAATGGATAATATCTATATGTTCATCATCGGCTTCGCAATCATGACGATCGCGCAGGTATTTGACTACGGCGTGAAGCTTCAGGAGGATGTGGACAGCATCGCGTGATCCGGACAGGCCGCACATTTTCACAGACGAACGGAGGAAACATATATGATAATCATCAGACTTGACCGCATGATGGCGGACAGGAAAATGTCGCTGAACGAGCTGGCGGAGAAGGTCGGGCTCACCAACGTGAACATGTCCAACCTCAAGACCGGCAAGATGAAAGGCATCCGCTTCGAGACCCTCAACGCGATCTGCAAGGCGCTGGACTGCCAGCCGGGGGATCTGATGGAGTATAGGGAGGACTGAAAAAATGAGCCGTGGAAACGGCTCATTTTTTATCATTTATCACTGGCCATAAGATTACAGCCTTCAAGGAGTAAAACTGTATTAAATATGGTTGAAGAAGGAAACTATTGATTATAGAGCTATGAAGAGTTTATTATTATATTGTGCCTTTTACTAAAATGCTGTTTTTCTTTGAAAAGTATTTGGGCCATAAATCTATTATTTATTATTGCATAGGAAGAGAGAACCATTATGAAACAGGAAACCATCGAACGAATCCGCCGATTCACCACAGACCGCGATTGGGACCAGTTCCATTCGCCCGAGAATCTGGCAAA
>CAMZAI010000023.1 GCA_947304065.1 uncultured Clostridia bacterium
TTCTTGATCTTGGACATATTGTCCTGACCGAGAGCAACGATCAGACCGTTCTCATCTTCGATCTTCTGGATGTTGCAGGAAATGATCTCGATACCGAGAGCATTCATGTCCATCTGAGCCTTAGTCTGAACCTCGTCACCGAACTTCTTACGGTCGGTGCACAGCTCTCTGAGGTCAACGGTTCCGATGATCTCACGCATGTTACCCTGCAGTGAATCGGTCAGCGCCTGACAGATCCTGTCCTCGTTCATGTTGAGGAAGTTCTTCATCGCGAGCTTGATGCCTTCCTTGTCGGTCATGATCCTGACCTTCGCAACGGCGTCGATATCAACTCCGATAAAGTCCTGTGTGGGAATGTAACCGCTGGTCTTGATATCAACAGTGATCTGCTTTACGAGCAGCGCGTCCTTTCTCTCGAGGAAAGGTATCTTGATGCCCGCGCGTCCGATGAGGACCTTGGGTTCCTTCTTAAGACCCGAGATAATGTAAGCAATATCCGGCGGAGCCTTAACGTAACCTGTGAGAATGATGATCAGTATCAGTACTGCTGCGATAATGATCAGAATTGCGGGTAAAGTTAATTCCGGCATAGTATCCCCTCCTATGGATGCATAATATGTTGTTTGCCACCCGGTCCGGAAATATATCTTACCGAACCTTGTAGCATAAGAATATCATGAAATGTGAATTATTGAAATAGATACAACAGCAAAATATGATATCCTAATTCGCCAAAAGACAGACATGGGCAGACACGGGGACGGTTCTTCTGTCTGTTGATCCGTCAGACAGAAGAACCGTCCCCGTGTCTCTGAATGCACAGAAACTTTTTATTGATAGCACTCGGGCTTTAATTCTCCGATATAAGGAAGATTACGGTAGTAGTCCGCGTAGTCGAGTCCGTAACCTACCACAAACTGGTCTCCGATGTCGAAGCCCTTGATATCCGCTCCGATCTCCGCAGGATGGCAGTCTACCTTGTCGAGCAGGCATACCGTGATGATCGAACGGGGCTTTCTGGACATCAGCAGCTCCTTTAAATACTTAAGCGTAAGTCCCGAATCAATGATATCCTCCACGATGATAACGTCGCGGCCGGTAATATTGTTGTCAAGGTCCTTTACGAGCTTTACAACGCCCGATGACTGAGAATCCGCACCGTAGCTCGATACGGAAATGAAATCCATATGGATCGGGCACTTTATCTGACGGCAAAGGTCGGTGTAAAAGAAGGACGCGCCCTTTAAGATGCAGGCCACGATGGGTGCCTTGTCCTTATATTCCTCGGTGATCTGCGCGCCTATCTCTTCCACTCTCGCGCTGATCTTCTTCTCCGTGAAGAGAACCTGCTTAATGTCATTTTTTTCGTTTGTGATCTTCATGCTTTCCTAATCGCTCCTATAATACTGTTTAGACCGGTTTATGAATGTTTTATCAGCCGGCTCAGCGGTTCGCAAGCTCGCCCGCCACATCCTGCCAGTCCACTCCGCATTCTACCATAAGAACGGTCATGTGGTAAAGCAGATCCGCAATTTCGTATTTTAATTCTTCGGCGTTCGGGTTCTTTGCGGCTATCACCATCTCGGTCGCTTCCTCGCCGCACTTCTTTAGGATCTTGTCAATGCCCTTGTCCAGAAGGTAATTGGTATAAGATCCCTCCTTCGGATGCGCCTTGCGGTCAATGACCACATCGTAGAGCGAAGAAAGCACCTTGGAAATGTCCTTCGTCTCGTATTCATGGCGTACCATCTCATTAAAGAAGCACGAACGGCTGCCTGTATGGCAGGCTGCGCCGATCTGAACCACCTTCGCGAGCAGTGTATCCTTGTCGCAGTCGCAGGACAGCTCCCTCAGATACTGGAAATGTCCCGAAGTCAGGCCCTTTACCCACAGCTCGTTCCTGCTGCGCGAATGATAAGTCATGATGCCCGTCTCGGCCGTTTTGTCAAAAGCCTCGCGGTCCATGTAAGCCATCATGAGTACCTCGTTCGTCCGGTAATCCTGCACGATGCAGGGAACCAGGCCGTCGGCTCCCGTCTTAAGCTCATCAAATGAGATTGAAGGCTTGAAGGTATTTACCTCCGCTCCGAGATCCGCGAGTCTGCGTTTAAATTCCATAACGTCAATGTTCTCAAACACTGCCGCGAATCCTTTGACGCCGTCCTTTTTAAGCTCTCCAGCAGCCTTCTCCTCAGAAGCCGCGCCGCTGTCGATCACGAGTACCTCGTCCTTGCCGTTCGTGCAGATCCCGCCGTCGCAGACATAAATGCCCGATTTCCCGAAACGGTCAATACCTTCCTTTACCAGCCCGTTCCCGTCGGTGTCGCTCTTGCGCAGGATAACGGCACGCGCGCCCGTATAGAACGCCTTCTTGATGTCCTCGAAGCGACGTGCCGACACGCCAATAACGAACGGTATGTCGATCGATCTCGAAAGCTCACGCGCGAGCTCAAGGAAGCTCTCGACTTTGTTCTCTTCCTCTGTATTGTTGACCAGCACCAGCTCATCGATGCCGTTGTTCTGCAGGTCAATTGCCTTTTTTATTATCGCGTCGCGCTCTCCGCCCGACGCATCGATGTATGCAGCGATATATTTCATATTCTCTCCGTTGCGCTATATTTTTTATCCTCTGTGCTTGGCAGTCTCTTTTTCGAGCGAAATGCGCCCCTCGTACAGTGACTTGCCGAGGATCGCGCCCGCCGCGCCTATCCGTTCGAGCTTATTTAAGTCCGCCGAAGATGCGATACCGCCCGAAGCGATGATATCGATCCCTGTCTCGGTGATAAGCTTCTTCGTATAGTCAAAATTCGGTCCCGAGAGCATTCCGTCCCTCGAGATATCGGTGTAAACAATTGTCCCCACGCCCATGCCCGCGAACTTGCAGGCAAGTTCAAGGATCGTGCTCGTGCTCTCCTGCTCCCATCCGTAGATCGCAGCCGCTTCTCCCCTGCCGTCAAGGCCTATAACGATCCGGTCCGCACCGAATTCAAGGAGCGCCTGCTCTACAAACTCGGGCTCCTTAACGGCCTTGGTCCCGATGATGACCCTGGCAGCGCCCGCATCGAGTCTCTGCCTGATATTCTCTATGCTCCTGACGCCGCCTCCGGTCTGGATAGGCAGTCCCGTCGCTTTCGCGATCTCACGGATCACGCCGATGTTGGAGGAATCCCCGGCCTTTGCGCCGTCGAGGTCCACAACGTGAATATACTCCGCTCCCTGCTTCTTCCACTCGAGCGCAGCGTCCACGGGATTGTCATTGTATACCGTAAGCTCGTCAAACCTGCCCTGGCGCAGGCGTACGCATTTTCCGTTCCTGATGTCGATTGCGGGATATAATCGCATGAGTTCCTCCTTTTATTCATATCGTACCCTTAGTGGAAAGCGTGCCTTCGATCCTCGGATCAATGCTCACCGCGTCTGCCATGGCCTTCGCAAAAGCCTTGAACGCCGCCTCGGCAATGTGATGGTTATTGCTGCCGTCGAGCTGCTTAAAATGCAGGTTCATCGCCGCGGAATAGCTGACCGCGTAGAAGAACTCACGGATCAGTTCGCTGTCGAGCTCTCCGATCTTCGGCATCGTAAATTTCAGGTCCGAAGAATAATACGGTCTTCCGCACAGGTCCACTGCGCACAGAACGAGCGTCTCATCCATCGGGAGCGCGAAGCTTCCGTAGCGCTTGATGCCCTTCTTGTCGCCGATCGCTTCCTTTATCGCGGCGCCCAGCACAATACCGGTATCCTCGACCGTATGATGTCCGTCAACCCTCAAATCTCCGTCCACCTTTACGTCAAGGTCGATGAAAGAATGCTTTGAAAAGCTCGTGAGCATATGGTCAAAGAAGCCTATGCCCGTATCGATATTCGATCTTCCGGTTCCGTCCAGATCAAGTGTGATCTTTATCTTCGTCTCCGAAGTGTTCCGCTCGATTGTTGCCGTTCTGCCCATAGTTCTCCTTTCGCTGCGCTCCGGGCATTCGCAGTCCGCCTTTGGCGGAGCTGCTTGCCTTTCATCTCATTCGAATCTTACCGCAATTGAATTGGCGTGTGCCGTCAGGCCCTCTGCCTTCGCAAACGCCTCTATATCACAGTGTACCGCTTCGAGCGCCGTCTGTGAATAGGAAATAACGCTGGATTTCTTTAAGAAATCGTTCACCGACAGAGCCGAAAAGAATTTCGCCGTGCCGTTGGTAGGAAGAATGTGGTTCGGACCAGCGAAATAATCGCCCAGGGGCTCGCTCGAATACTCTCCGAGGAAGATCGCGCCTGCGTTCTTTACCTTCGACATGGTCTCGAAGGGATTCGCTGTCAGGATTTCAAGGTGTTCGGAAGCGATCTCGTTCACCGCGTCGACCGCATCGTCCATGTTCTCCGTAACCAGGATATATCCGTAATTCTCAAGTGACTTTTCAATAATGGCCTTGCGCGAGAGCACGTTTACAAAGCCGTCGATCTCTGCCGAAATCTTCTTCGCAAGCTCTTCACTCGTCGTAATGCAGATAGCCGAAGCCAGCTCGTCGTGTTCTGCCTGCGAGAGCATGTCCGCAGCCACATAACGGGGATTCGCGGTCTCATCCGCAAGCACCAGGATCTCGGAAGGACCCGCGATCGAATCGATGCTCACATTTCCGTATACGGCGCGCTTCGCGAGCGCTACATAGATATTGCCGGGGCCCACGATCTTGTCGGCCTTCGGTATGCTTTCGGTGCCGTACGCCATGGCTGCGATCGCCTGAGCACCGCCCGCCTTGAATATCCTGTCCACTCCCGCTTCCTTTGCAGCTACGAGTGTGGTCGGGTAAACCTTGCCCTCCGCATTACAGGGAGTGCACATGATTATTTTTTCAACTCCCGCCACTTTTGCGGGGATCACGTTCATCAGTACCGATGAAGGGTAAGCCGCTTTGCCGCCGGGCACATATACGCCCGCACAGGAAAGTGCGGTTACCTTCTGCCCCAGGAAAGCGCCGTCCGGTCTCGTTACGAACCAGCTCTTTTCCAGCTGATTCTCGTGGAAGCTCCTGATGTTCTCAATTGCTCTCCTGATGATACGCACGAGTTCCTTATCAACTTCCGCGTAAGCCGCTTCGATCTCCGCCTCGGTTACTTCAACGTTCGAAGCATTAAGCTCCGCCTTGTCAAATCTCGCTGTATATTCAAATAACGCCTCATCTCCGCGCTTCTTCACATCCTCAACGATCGCGGCAACCTTTGCCTCGTATTCGGGATACTGTGTGGTGCTGCGCTTCAGGAGATTGGCCAGCAGATCCCTTTTGGAATCCTTATCAAGTTTTACGATCCTCATATTATGTCCTTTCCGTCCCGACGGAACAATATACTCAGGGATGCGCCGTTATTTCTTCTCGATAACTTCACGCATGTCCCCTATCAGTTTGCTGATACGCTCCTGCTCCATCTTCATCGATACGCGGTTTACCACCATGCGTGCGGACAAAGGCATGATCTCCTCAAGCACTACAAGTCCGTTCTCGCGCAGTGTCGAGCCGGTCTCGACGATATCGACTATAACCTCCGAAAGTCCGACGATCGGAGCAAGTTCTATGGAGCCGTTGAGCTTGATAATCTCCACGGTCTGGTGTCGTACGTTATTGAAATATTCCTTCGCTATCGCAGGGTATTTGGTCGCTACCCTGATCATCCTGCCGGCGTCGAGCGCCTCGCGCGCGGACTCCGGTCCCGCAACGCACATCCTGCATTTGCCGAGGTCGAGATCGAGTACTTCATACAGCTTGCGGCCTTCCTCGACGATCGTATCCTTGCCCACGATGCCGATATCCGCCGCACCGTACTCAACGTAAGTCGGTACATCGTTCGCCTTCGCAAGGAAAAATCTGTAGCCCATCTCTTCGTTCGTAAATATAAGCTTTCTCGATTCCTTATCTTCCATCTCCTCACAGGTAATGCCTATCTGCGAGAGAATGCCCATTGTCTGTTTGGCCAGCCTTCCCTTGGCCAGCGCTATCGTAATATATCTCATAAAAATAATTCTTCCTTTTCAAGCTGCCGTGCGTAAGCACGTTATCCGTCATGCTGCCACATAGAGCCGCCCTTAAGCGGCCGTTAATGTCGGATATTAACTCTGGCGGGCGTTCCGCTCTTTCTGGCCTCGATCGCTTTTTTCAGCTCATCTGCATAAGTAGCCTCATCAGCAGTAAACTCTGCAATCTGCTCGTCGACAGCGGGAACTATGTCCTGCCTCATCAGAGCCGCCATCATCCTGTCAACGATCACGGCCATGCCGATCGCGGGCGCGGGCTTCGAGAACTGTCCGATCAGATTGTCGTAGCGGCCTCCGGAAATGATCGCATCGCCCGTACCGTAAGTGTAAGCATTGAAAATGATCCCGGTGTAATATCTGTACTTGCTGAGCATTCCGAGATCGAAGCTGATATAACGCTCATAGCCGTACAGCTTCAGAAGGTTGTATATCTTCTCAAGTCTCTCTATCGAAGCGATCGCATCGGCGTTATCCGTAAGCGCCTTAAAATCCTTCAGCTTCTCGGGAGGTCCGAAAAGCGTGGGCAGATTAACGATGATCTTCGACAGCCTCTCATCGATGTCGTAGCGCCTCATCAGGTCTTCGAGACCGAAGGAATTCTTATCATTGATCAGGGCTCTCATCTCATCGATATCATCCTCTTCAAGCCCTGCCTCGCGGACGATCGCCTTGAAGAATCCTACCTCGCCGATCTCTATCTGGAACTCTTTAAGTCCTGCTGCCTGCATGCACTCAACAGTCAGCGCGATCATCTCGGCATCCGCCTCAACGGACGCATCACTAACAAGCTCGGCGCCGATCTGGGTAAATTCTTTCGGCTTTCCCTGATACTCATTGCTGTTGATAAAGGTCTGTCCGCGGTAAGAAAGCCTTACGGGTTCTGTGCAGTCGCGGTAATACTTCGCGATGCAGCGGGCGATCGACGGCGTGATATCGGGCCTCAATACCAGCGTATTGCCCTCGCGGTCGAAGAACTTGTACATGTCCTTCGCGCTCACGCTGCCGCGCTCCTCGCTGAAAATATCAAAATACTCGAATGTCGGCGTCTCTATGTTCTCAAAGCCGTATAGCTTCATCTTCGCCATGAGCTGCTCTTCCACGAAAAGCTTCGCCCTGTATTCGTTTCCGTATATGTCCCTGACTCCTTCGGGAGTGTGCAAAAGTTTATCCTTCACTGTTTATCCTCTCATTTCATTTCTGTCACGTACGCTTTAACGCTTTAACGTGCTACCAAATTATCATGCTACTAAATTGAAATGAATTATACAGAACTATAGTCCCTTCGTCAAGAACTTTTTTCAGTAATATCAAATTTCTTTCAGACTTCAGTTAATTCCGCCTTACTCCGGTCTGTCGTCGATATCCTTCTGAATGAGCTCCAGATACGGCACGAAAAATCCGTTTTTCCCTTCAAAGAAATACTCACCGTTCAGTTCATCCGTGCGGAAGCTTTTCCTGCCGCCCGCATTCGCCCTCTCCCAGAATACCTCCAGCTCGCAGAGCCGCAGGTAATAATATTTATCGAGGCTTTTGAAATAGATCAAAAAGAACGCGATCCCGTCCTGCTTCTCAAAGTCGCGCATGAATTCGACCTGGTGCTCGTGCACGTTCTGCAGCGAGAAGGTCTCGGTCGCGCATTCCTTCGCGTCAAAGCACACAGGGACACCCTGCACCGCGCCGATATAATCGACCGTACTTTTTTTGTCAAAATACGCGAGCGTGATATGACCGTGCGCCTTGTCCATCTCTATGGGGGTAATGGGCGTCGGGATTTTCTGTATCAGCGCCAGTCCGCCCTCGCGGTATTTTTCATTTGTAAGATTGATCGATTCCTCGAGCTGTGAACCTCGAAGACCTCGCGAATTCCAAGTCGCCAATTTGTATTCCTCCTGCCGCCCGGTCATTCCCTGACCGTCATTTACTCCACTGTGTGTCCAGCCACTTGCGCCTGTCATTTACAAAGGTCCTGATATTCTTTACCATTTCGACCTTCCATGCCTCGTCGCCGAGGTCGCCGGAAAGCTTCTCACAGGCATTTACGACGCGGTTCGCGGTGTTTTCGATCGCCGAGGCGTCGTTCAAAACCTTCCATTTTTCTTTTACGATATCGCGGAACCACTCCGCCTTCATAGCCGTAATGAACCATATATTGGAACGGTCGTAGCCGTCATCCATCACCTTCTGGAACGTGCAGGCAAAATACTCGCTGCCCGACTCGTAATAAGCCCAGTTAAAGTCCCACGGAGCGAGGAAGGTCAGCTTCTCATACATGCTCTCTTCAGAGAAATCCACCGCCATGAAGAAGCTTCCCGCACCCACGTCGTAGTTGTGTACGAGCTCCTCAAGGATCAGCATATTCGCGAGCGACTCAGGATCCATGACCGCTTCGACCGCCTCACGCGCCGAGCCGTATCTGCCGTCCGCAGGCACCGCGTTCATGTTTTCGTCGAACATATACGCAGCGTCGTGCTCCGCCGCCTCATACAGAATGTCATAGCAGCCCGTTATATAATCCCTGATGAAGTACAGCTGCTCTTTGGTATTGATGTCGCTTTTGATGCTGTAGTTCCTGCTGAAGGTCTGTCTTGTGTTCCCGCTGACATCCGTGAGATCGACCTTTTTGTGATCAAGCGTGAAATACGGATGCTCATCACCCGCGTAATTGTCCATCTCAATGTAATAACCTGTGGCGAGGCCGTATTCATCCGCCTTCGGCTCATTGACTCCGACACGACCTTTTGTAGCCTGGTTCTGCTCGCAGAGAAGGTAAAGTCCCCTGTATTCGCCGTTAATGTACAGATTCACATAGCAACAGTCGCTGCTGTAATATTTGCCGTCGAATATGGTCTTTGCCAGTTCAAAGCCCATGTAATCGGGCGCAAGGTTCCAATACGAGCGCAGGAGTACCCAGCTCTTAAACTTCTGTCCGCCGTTGAGTCCCAGCATCCCCTGCTTCTTCTCGAACTTTATGCGGTAAGGCTTCTCGTCTTCGCTCTGGTCCGCGGTCGAATTGCCCCTGACCTTCACGCCTGCCGCAGCCGAGAGCTCGTATTCCGCGTCACAGTTGAACACGTCGATAATACTCGCGACATATTCCTCCTTTGACAGGATCGAGCGCTTCTCCTCGGTGGTAATGTAAATGCACGGAGCCGTCTTCTGTTTGGAAAATTCTTTTTTATTTTCGGATATCTGTGATGAAAATGCCTCATAGAGCTCACTCACCGCAGTAAAGTCGGGAAGAGGCGTCTCGGGGACATCGAGAAGTTTTACTTTGGATGCATCAATGATGCGTGCACGAGCGATCGAGGCCACGGGATTTTCAATCGTTGCTCCGTCCGAAACGGCAGGATCCGGACTTTTGCTGCCTGCTGCATCAGATGTTGTCTTGTCATTATCCGATCCGCCCTGATCAACAGCGTCATGACTGTCTGCGTCTGAATGACCGTCAAGCGTATTGCTCTCCGCAGAGTCATTCCCTCTCTTTTCCGAGTTCGAAGGCTGTCCGGGGTCAAAGTCCGCAGCACCCGAGATCACCGCATTATCACTCGATGAACCGCCTGTACTTCCATCATTTTTTGAGCATCCGCTGATACATAGAATTATAAGAATTGTAAGTAACCCCGATAACCATACCTTCTTCATTACTGATATTCTCTCCATAGCGCATGTGTGAGCGCTTTTTCGTCTTTAAATTCCCTGCCGGAAATTCCGGGCAGGACTTCCGTTTTCGGAAAAACTATGCGATATGCCGCAAGCATCTGCGACCTGACTTTATATCTGTCGCGCATCGCGCGGTTGAATGCCGTATCCCCATATTTCGCATCTCCCGCGATCGGATGCTTTTCGTGCGCGAGCTGCGCCCTGATCTGATGGCTCTTTCCGGTAAAGAGCTCCACTTCGACGAGCGTGCATCCGCTCCTGTATTTAAGCGGTCTCCATGCAGTCTCTATAAGCTCGGCGCCTTCCGCCGGCCTGTCCGAGACAGTGACCTTATTTGTCTTCTCGTCCTTTATCAGATACGCCTTCTTATGCTCGGGCACGATGATCTCGCCCTTGCAGAGCGCCAGATAATACTTGTGTACCGTCCTGTCGCGGAACATTTCCGAAAGAGCTCGCAGACCCTTCATACTGAGCCCGCAGCAGACAATACCCGAAGTATTGCGGTCGAGGCGGTTGCAGACCGAGGGCCTGAAGGTCGCGGGCGCACTTAAGTCCAGCCCGTGCTTTTTTACAGCATACTCAAGCAGATATTCGTTTAATGAAACGTCCTCCTGTCCGGCCTTCTGCGAGAGTATTCCCTCGGGCTTGTTGACAAGGAGCACGTCCGCGTCTACGTATATGATGTTTTCTTCAAAGTCGAATTCCGTTTTTGCTCCGGGGCGCGTTCCCTCATCCGAAGGTTTCGACGCTTCATTCCCCGAGATCTTTCCGCCCATCGCGGTATAGGTCTCGTCCGAGAGGAAGAATTTGACCTCGTCCCCCGCGCTCAGACGCTCATTGCCCTCGGCCTTTTTTCCGTTCAGGACAATATTCTTTTTGCGGAGCATCTTGTAGGCAAAGCCCTTGCCCGCCTGCGGCAGGATCCGCTCTATCAGCTTGTCGAGGCGCATTCCGTCCTCATTTTTACCGACATTGAAACTCTGCACTCCGACTCACCTCTTCTCATCACGGCATCAGTGATTCAAGCTCGCCGCAGAACTTTCTGCGGTTTTCCTCAAACGCCTCTTTTTCCTCATCGTTCTCAAAGGTCAGCTCAGCCACGGAATCGCTGCTCTTGAGCAGGCTGAAAAATTTCGACTTATCGTCAGTGACCGTTACTTTGTAATCGTAGCCTCTTCTGGTCGCGATATCCTGCAGATAATTTCGGATATCGAGCACATCATCCTCTTTCCTTCCTGTGAGTCCGATCAGCTTGTCTGCGGTGATGACCGCAAACGCCAGCATCATGGCTTTTTTCTCGGAAGTCATGATATAGTCGCTGTAAATAATGCTTCCGGGCTTCGCCGCCGCTTCGACTTCCTTTGCCTGCTCCTCGGTCACCGACTTGAACGGGAAGAACATGATGTATGTCGTAGCAAATCTGGCCATCGGGATCACGAAAATGGCTGCGATGACCGTGAAGATATTGCCTTTTTCCCATTTGTTCAGCGCAAGTCCGAGCACGAATATGCCTGCTGCCACCGCAAATATGGAGATCGCCATGATCAGCTCATAGCGTTTCTTGGAGTCGATATATCCGACCTCTCCTTTGGCCTTGAACACAAGCCTCTTGTTCTCTTTTTCGTTTTTGCCGTTATTGTCTGCCATAATATCGATTCCTGTTCCTGTATTTTATGTTCTGTGCCTGTCAGTCTTTTCCGACTGCGGCCCTAAGTTCGTTTATCTCCCCGCCGCTCAGTTCCCTGTATTCTCCGGCTTTAAGGCTTTCGTCCAGCTTCAGCGGCCCGAACGCGATCCGTTTAAGGTACGTTACTTCTCCTCCGACCGCCGCTATCAGGCGCTTCACTTCATGGAAACGTCCCTCGCTCACGGTGACATAAGCCTCACATGTATTATTATCCGCATCTGCGCTCAGGATTTCAAGCTTTGCGGGACGCGATACGAATTCCTTGAATTCTATTCCGTTTGCCAGGCGCTCTGCCGCATCGGGTGCGAGCAATCCGTCGATCTTCGCGTAATAGACCTTCGCGATGTTCCTCGAAGGCGCCGTAAGATAATGACTCATCTCACCGTCGTCACACACCAGCAGCAGACCTTCGGTATCCTTATCGAGCCTTCCGACCGTGAACAGGCCTTTCAGTCCTTCATTTTTGAAAATGTCAATGACCGTAGCATCCTTTTCGTCCGAGTTCGCCGAAACCAGTCCCGCGGGCTTGTTCAGCATGAACCAGTGCTTTTTCTTCAGTTCGCCGACGCCGCCCAGAAGCCTTCCGTCAACGCTTACGCTGTCAGCCTCCGAAACGGCCGCGCCGCTGTCCTTTACCACGGCTCCGTTCACGCTAACCCTGCCTTTGCGCACGATCTCCTTGACTTCGCTCCTCGTGCCGATCCCGCAGTCCGCGAGATATTTATCAAGCCTCATCGCTTTTCTCCCATCCGTATGCACCGGCCTGCTGTTACTATTCACTGCATCCGCCAGCCGGGCAGATACTTGTTCCTGAAGCGTCCCTGCGCGGCCTTCCCCCAGCCGAGCGGGAAACCGTC
This sequence comes from uncultured Clostridia bacterium, assembly GCA_947304065.1. Classification (GTDB taxonomy): domain Bacteria; phylum Bacillota; class Clostridia; order Lachnospirales; family Lachnospiraceae; genus RUG11977. Next base: position 12,221 of record CAMZAI010000023.1, read on the forward strand.
CGTGCATACCAGCACATATCCGTCGGGCGTATCAGCGGGTATCTCAATGCTCTCGCACTTCAGATATCTGATAACGTCGCTGCCGTCAGAGGGCAGATCAATGGTATTCTCATATTCGTCGGCGTGAAGCGCGCATGCAAGAGCCTGCGAAGGTTCAAAGCGTCCCTTCTTCATTTCGCCGAGCAGCAGTCCCGAGCGCATGATCCTGAGTCCTGCAAGCGAAGGCAGTCCGTCGGGCATCATGTAAATGCGCTCATCACGCACCTCGAGAGATCCCGCCGGTATCTCAAAGCCCAGCTTCTCGAAGAAATCGAAAGCTTCGTCGGAGATCTTCTTATTCAGTTTGCGGGTCTTCTCATCGTACTTATTGACGCCGGTCGCTTTTTCGCCGGCTGCATTGGTCTCTGCGGCATCCGTTTCAGCCTTTATTCCGGCTTCAGCGCTGTCCGCGCCTCCCTTTTTCCTCAGCAGCGCGACAAAATGACCCTCGCCTTTTATCTTATGAGGATAGAGTCGGAGTGCTCCGGCTATCTCATCGGGTCCGTCCACGAGTTCCGGCCTTGCGTGAACAAAGCCTTCAAAGCCCGGCGCCGTGATATCCGCTGTCGGAAGGACTTCCATGTCGGGGAATTCTTCAAGCAGCCACTTTAAGGTGCCCTCATCCTCCTCGGTCGAGAATGTGCAGGTCGAATAGATCATGTATCCGCCCGGACGCAGCATATTGACGGCGCTCGGAAGTATCTGGCGCTGGAGCTTCGCGTAATATCCGGTACCGTACTGCTCCCAGTTCTTTATTATTGCGTGGGACTTTCTGAACATCCCCTCGCCCGAGCAGGGCGCGTCGACAAGTATCTTGTCAAAAAATCCGGCAAAGCTTCCCTCAAGCTTCGCGGGCGCCTCGCTGATGACCACCGCGTTGCGTATTCCGAAGAGCTCAACGTTCTTTAAGAGCGCCTTCGCGCGCGAATTGCTGATATCGTTGCAGACGAGCACACCGCGGCCTTTAAGCTTCGCGCCGAGCTCCGTCGTCTTGCCGCCGGGAGCCGCACAGAGATCGAGCACACGGTCTCCGGGCTTTACGGGCAGAAGCGACGCGGGCGTCATGGCGCTCGGTTCCTGGATATAATAAAGCCCCGCATAATAGTACGGATGCTTCGAGGCTCTGTCGTTCTCGTCGTAGTAAAAACCGTTCTTTATCCAGGGTATCTGCGAGATCTCGACAGGCGAGATCTCCCTGAAGCGTTCGGGCGTCGCCTTGAGAGTATTGACCCTCACGCCGGCGTTATGCTTCTCATTATAACAATCGAGGAAGCTGTCAAGCTCATCGCCCAACAGCTCCTTCATCTTTATCTTAAAATTCTCGGGTATAAAATCCATCAATTCTCCGTTCCCTGTCTCAGATCATTCTGCTGCGTCGATATTACCTCAGCGACTGCGCCCTGTAGCCTTCCGAAATGATGTCAAGCTCCTTTGCGAAATGCTGCAGCGTCTCGAGATCCTCGCTCTCGTAGATTCTGAAAAACTCGTCCTGTATCTTGATGATCTCGCGCTTGTTGGCAACCTTGTAGAGGTTCTGGATATTGGTAAGGATATCCGCGACAACATTTGACTTGATCGTAAAGGAATTCTGCGCGTCCATGATCTCGCTTCGCACAAGGCTCATCTCGCGGTCAAGCACGACAATCGCCTCACTGGCCTTTAAGAGCCTCTGGCGCAGGGTCTCGGGCATGTTCTGACGGTACTTGTACTGCAGCGAATGCTCTACGGTCGCCCAAAAGTTCATCGCGAGCGTTCTGATCTGTATCTCCGCAAAAATGTCCTTCGGACCGTGTATCGTCTCAACCCTGTACTTGATGACCATGTGGTAGCTGCGGTATCCCGAGGGTTTTGTATCCTTGATGTAATCGAGTTCCTCGACCACCTTCATGTCGGTCCTCTTGCGGATCAGCTCCACGACCTTGTAAATGTCCTCGATGAACTGGCAGATGATACGGATTCCGGCGATATCGTCTATCTCGGCCTCGAAATCGTCGAGCGAGATATGCTTCTTCTGCACCTTCTCGAGGATAGACGAAATAGTCTTTACCCTGCCGTCCACCTGCTCAATCGGCGAGTAGAGTCCCGCCTTTTTATATGAGTTCTGGACATGTTCAAACTTTACCTTGAGCTCGTCCACGGCCAGCGCATACGGCTCAAGGATTTCTCTCCAAAGTTGTATCTCCATAAGTTCCTTTCGCCCCGGCTTCTCCTCCCGGAGCAAATATAATAGTTATCAGTCTGACTGCGGACCGTAAATAAACTCCAGAAGCGCCTTTGAATTGGCTTCAAGGTCGATCTTCGTTACGATCATCTCACGCAGCAGAGCCTCGGAAAATGTTCCGCTCACGGGAATCCTGTAATTTTGGATGCCCGAATCCAGTCCAACCTCCGTCAGCATACCGACATATTTCTCAATGTCTTCGGCCGTCAGATCGGTCGTTACGTACTGAAGGCATCTGTTCGCGAGTCCGAGCAGTTCAAAATAATTCTTGTCGGTGAGCGTCGAATATATCTTGTTCAGAACGGCGCGCTGTCTGCTCGTGCGGCCGAAATCGCTGAACTCGCCCGACGCAGTCCCGACGTTCCTGATCCTGCAGTATCCGAGCACCTGATTGCCGTTCATATGATTGGCTCCGGTAAGGACATTGCGGTATTCGGGCTTTGAAATATAGTTCGTGGTATTAAGGTACTCGGCTTCCTGCGCGGTAAGCGTCACGTCAACGCCTCCGAGCGCATCGACAATGTTCTCGAAGCTGTCAAAATTCACGAGCAGGTAGCTGTCGATCTCGATCCCGAGATTCGTCCTCAATGTATCGTAAAGCAGAGACACTCCGCCGATCGTGTACGCAACGTTGATCCTGTTGTCGATATGGCCGGGAATGGCCACCAGACAGTCGCGCATGATCGAGGTCAGCTTTATCGACTTCTGCTTTCTGTTGATCGACGCGATCATCAGCAGGTCGCTGCGGCCTCTTGCCGAGCCTCCTCCGATGTTCTCCTCACCGATCAGCAGGATATTGTATACATCTTTCAGTACAGCGCCTTCGGGGTCCTCATCACCGTCAGCGGGTATCTCCGTAGGGCTGATGTCGGGCGTGATGACCGTATGGTCGCCGTCCACTACCTCGATATCGCTCTTGCCGGGCTCAAGAGGCAGATCCGACTCGTCCTGAACATCGGTCTCATCGACCGGCTGTACGGGCGCGTAAGTGATCTTGTCGGCAGCATATTTGCTGCCCCACTTTACCAGAAGTCCCTTGCCGGGACCCGAGGTCATGATCCAGATGAACATGATCACAAGTACGAGCGTTACGCCTGCCACCATGTATCCCCACCAGGGAATGCGTGCGAAAAAGCCTGCGATACCGCCCTTTCTTTCGGGTTCCTCTCCGTCGCCGCCTGGTGTCTGACCGGGACGTTCCGGACCGGACCCCGTGATGTCGGGCATCATGATCAGGGAATTTTCTATTTCGGAATTAACCTGCTGAACGATGGAATCTCCGATAGCCTCGACCATCTCCATATCAGCTTCTTCGTTTTCCATCTCTGCGAGATCTTCCGCAAAATCGTCGATCTCTTCAACGGGTTCCGGAGCCGCAGGTTCTGCGATCTCCGCCGCCTCAACAGGCTCTGCGGGCGAAGGAGCATCTTCCGTAACTTCTTCCGATACATCTTCCTTCCGGATCTCAGGCTCCGGCGCGGTCACCGCAGGCGTATCGCTCACGGGCGCCGTAAGATCCTCGAACTCACTGCCGTATATTTTTATATCGTTTTCTTCTTCCTCCGGTATTCTGTCGGGCTTTATCTCGATCAGCTCATCGGGGTTATTGTTTTGTTCCATTGCTTCCCTCCGTATTGGCGGCAGGTTTATTCCTCAGGGTCGAGGAAAATGAACCGGTGGAGAGCCTTTATGTTATCCTGCAGCTGTTCATCGCTCATTACGAGCGTCCAGGTAACATACTTCGATCCGTTGTAGATACCGGCCTCTCCGCTGTCGGAGAAGGTCTCTCCGTAAGGAACCCTGAACGACTTCGTAGTGTAGATGCCGTTGTTTACGATCATCGTCAGAGCATCCTGTATCTGCTGCTCGGTCAGGTTCGTATTAACATATCCGATAAGGTCCTTTGTCAGCGAGAACAGGTCGGTAAGCTTCGTCGACTTGTACTTGCTGACGATGGCGTTGATCACGCGGCGCTGTCTGACAGTTCTTCCGTAGTCGTTGTTGGAACCGCCGAGAGTCTCCACCTTACGTACACGCACATATCCCATTGCCTGATTGCCGTTGAGATGGTTCCATCCGGCCGTTACGTTTCTGTTATCGGGATTGCTGATGTAATTTGTCGTATTAAGATAATTTGCTTCCTTCTCGCCGAGCTCGATATCGACTCCTCCGAGTCTGTCAATGATCTTCTCGAAGCTGTTGAAGTTAACGCTTGCATAACCCGAGATCTTCACATCATAGGTCTGCTCGATAGTCTTGATAAGAAGCGCTGCGCCGCGGGCTCTTGCTTCCGCGCCGGTCTCGGCGCCGCGGGCACCCTTCGCGTAAGCGGAATTGAGCTTGTTCTTGTCCCAGCCGGGGATCTTTACATAAGTATCCCGCAGAAGCGAGGTCATCTTGATGGTATTGTCTTTTGTGTTGATCGAAACGAGCATGATCGCGTCGGTATTGGCCGCGCCGTCGATCTGCTCCAGACCGAAGATCAGATATGTGGTAACATAATCCTCGCTCCTGGGATCGATGAACGTATCGACAACTTCATTGCCGTGTTCGTCAATGATCTTGATCGTGCCGTCTTCAGCGACATCAATGGTTCCGTTTGGCACTTCGTCCGTAGGGATAGCCAAATCGCTTACCAGGTCGTCGGTATCGGAAGTGTTCGCGCCGGCGTTGGTCTTAACGAATCTTGCGACAAATCCCATGCAGAAGCCTCGGCCGGACTTGGTCCCGAGTGCCCAGACCGCGAAAAGGATCACTGCTCCGAGGAAGATAAGTCCTATCTTGGCAGCCAGGGGAAGTCCCCTCTTCTTACCGCCGTCATCATTACCTCCGCCGCTCACGCCGTCTCCTTCCGGATCGTCGGATCCTTCATCGGCGTAACCGTCTTCCGCCTCTGAAAAATCTGCCTCCGTATATTCGTCACTTTCGGGATAATCCCCGTCATCGGGGAAAGCGCCGTCATCCGGATACTCTCCGTCGCCGTCAAGATCCTCGCCTTCGGGCTCGTTTTCGAAAGACGCGTCGCCCGCATCATTGAGAAAACCGTCCGAAGTCTCAAAATCGTCAAATTCACTCTTTCTCATAATTTCCTTAATCCATCCTTAATTCTTAAAGCTGTGTATGGGCGCAGGTATCCTGCCCTCACGCGCGATGAAGCTCTCGCATGAGAAGCTGTTCACGGGCATGATCGGAGCTTCTCCGAACAGTCCGCCGAAATTCAGCGTATCCCCTACCTTCATGCCGATCGCCGGGATAAGGCGCACGGCTGTTGTCTTCTGATTCACCATGCCGATGGCCATTTCATCGGCAATTATACCCGAGATCGTCGATGCGGGGGTATCACCCGGGATCGCGATCATATCAAGTCCAACAGAGCAGACGCAGGTCATCGCCTCGAGCTTCTCGAGGGTCAGGGCACCCGCATTCACGGCCTCGATCATGCCGCGGTCCTCGCTGACCGGGATGAACGCGCCCGAAAGTCCGCCTACATAAGAGCTGGCCATTACGCCGCCCTTCTTTACCTGATCGTTGAGCAATGCGAGCGCAGCCGTGGTTCCGGGCGCACCGGGATGCTCAAGTCCGATCTCCTTTAAGATATCAGCCACGCTGTCGCCGACCGCAGGCGTGGGCGCAAGCGAAAGGTCCACGATGCCGAACGGAACGTTCAGCTGACGCGCAGCTTCCCTGGCCACGAGCTGGCCTACTCGCGTGATCTTGAACGCAGTCTTCTTAATGGTCTCACAGAGTACCTCAAAGCTCTCTCCCCTGACGCTCTCAAGCGCTGCCTTAACTACGCCGGGTCCGCTGACGCCGACATTGATGACCGCCTCGCCCTCGGTCATTCCGTGGAAAGCGCCTGCCATGAAAGGATTGTCATCGGGAGCGTTGCAGAATACAACGAGCTTCGCGCAGCCCAGCGACTCGGTCCCGTAAGACCGCTCCGAAGTGAGCTTTACGATCTCGCCCATCTTGCGCACCGCGTCCATATTGATGCCGGTCTTGGTCGAGCCGACATTTACCGAACTGCAGAGTCTGGTGGTAACCGCAAGCGCCTCGGGGATCGAGTCAAGGAAAATGACTTCCTTGTCGGTCATGCCCTTGGAGATGATCGCACTGTATCCGCCGATCAGGTTTACTCCGATGCTGCCGGCAGCCTCATCGAGAGTCTTCGCGATCTTAACATAATCTGCGGGTGTTTTGCAAGCGGCAGCGCCGATGGTTGCGATCGGGGTGACCGAGATACGCTTGTTTACTACGGGAATGCCGTAGCTCTTCGAGATATGTTCTCCGACTTCCACAAGGCGTCCGGCCTTGCTGCGGATCTTTTCGTAAATGTTCCTGCATAATGTATCGAGATCCCCGTCAATGCAGTCAAACAGGTTGATGCCCATCGTGATCGTGCGTACGTCGAGGTTCTCTTTCTCTATCATCGCGTTGGTTTCCGCGACTTC
>CAMZAI010000024.1 GCA_947304065.1 uncultured Clostridia bacterium
AGAGAGCTGGAGAAGATAGCGGATAAGATTTTTGGATAAACGCAGGGTGGATAATAACATGAAGGCTGTAGTAATATTGGGCGCAAACAGATTCGAAAACTTTACGAAGACCAGGGACGGCAGCAGGGCGGTTATTGTGGAGGACGGAAAAATTCTCCTTACTCACGAATTGAACTCCGGCTGGTGGCTTATACCGGGCGGCGGCATGGAAGCCGGAGAAACGCCGGAAGAATGTGTGGTAAGAGAAGTCGAGGAAGAAACGGGCTACATTGTCCGTCCGGTCAGACGCTTCCTTTATATGCAGGAATATTACGAAGAGTACCGCTATTCGGGGTATTTCTTTGTATGTGAAGTGACCGGAAAAGGGCAGATGAATCTGACCGATGCGGAAAAGCGCCGCGGGGTGCAGCCGGAGTGGATACCTCTGCAGGATGCCATGGATATTTTCTCTAAACATGAGTCATATGCCGATGTGAGCGAGGAAAAAAGAGGATCCTACCAGCGGGAATATATTGCGCTTCGCGAGTATGTGGAGCACGGATCCGACAGTACTGAGGCTCGGGACACCAAGGAGATTTATTTGGGTGGCCCCGGGACCGTCCTGATCAAAGAAGAACGCATTTCCGCTGAAGAATACATCGACTTCCTGAAAAGAACTGACCTTGGCTCGCAATATCCCAAGGAGCGGTTTGAAGAGAGAATAAAGAAGCTGGTTAGGAACGTTTCCATCAGCCTGATCGCACGGAATGAAGCCGGGCTGGTGGTCGGAGCACTGTTCGGACTTACGGATTTCAGCTACTGGCTGTATGTGACTGATCTCGGAGTAGACAGGGATTACGAGAGGCAGGGCATCGCGAGAACACTGATGAAGACAGCTCATGAAATCGCAGGCGGAGAGAAGGATATCGCCGTGTATTTGATCGCCAATGAGAATGCGGTTCCGTTCTATGAGAAGATCGGCATGAAAAGGGCCGACGACGTAATGCAGTACAATCATATCGAATGGACCGAGTGGACTGTGTGACAGGTATTCTTTGATTATAAAAGTTCTGTCTATTTGTACCGGCATGATCTTCTGTTATGATACTTCATGTAAGGCGCCTACGGAAACAAAAAGACTATTTACGTGAAAGGATATAAACATGAACAGAGATATTTTTATAAGAAACCTGACCGGGGACAGGATCGAACTGAGCCCCAAAGGCAGAAACGCCAATGAACTGTCGGTAGAAGAGTTTGAACAGAATTACGAACACTTCTTTGAGATGATCTTTGAGATAGCGGCTGCGGATATCAGCGGCATTGAAGGATACGGGGAATTCGATGAGAATAACAAGGCTCCCTACAAGACCTTTAAAGAGTTCGTGGAAGGCACATTCGATGAGAATCAGGAAGGCTATTGGCATAACTGGACACAGATGTTTGAGACCACTTTCCTTAAGAAGGATTATTTCGACAGGATCTACGCCAAGGTCATGCAGTATGTACCTTTCTGTGAGGGACAGAGATTCCTGGCCAACAACAACACATTCTTCTGCAACATGCTTGTAGATGATGCGGGAAAGACGTATTGCGCCGACTGGGGGCGCGCAGGGATCATGGATTTCCTGATGGATTTTGCGATACTGGATCTTAACAAGCCGTATCTGCTGGTCCCCGAGAAGCTCCATGCTTACGCAAAGAAGAAAAACATCGAAATAAAGAACTTCAGGGAGCGTTTCCTGTGCATGGCGTATCTCAAAGGTCTCCACACTCTGATGTGGCATTCGTCCATCGACGATCTGGAGTCCTGCGAATCCATCACAAGATCCATAAATGAACTCGAAGACCGAATGAACAAACTGGCGGATTAAGATATGCAATATGAAAATGCCAAGGACATTCTCCCCGCAAGCCTTCTGGCGGAAGTGCAGAAGTACGCGGAAGGAAAAGCAATCTACATTCCCAAGCGCAGTAAGCGGGAAGGCTGGGGAGAAGCGTCCGGTTATCGTGAAAAACTGAATAAGAGAAACAGCGCGATACTGAGCCGCTATTCGGCAGGAGATTCGATCTTGGAGATCGCCGAAGAGTTCTTTCTTTCCCCCGAAACCATTAAAAAGATCGTGTACGGAAAGAAAGTGACCCTGCCCGAGTACTCACCCTCGGTTTATTCAGCGGGGCAGTATTCAAACGCCGGACTCGGAGAGGAATGGGTACGCATTTATCTTGAGTCCATCGGTACGGATATGCCGGACAGCGATCGTTACTTTTTGTCCGAACTTGTAAGGATACCATTGCGTCTGATAGATGATGACGGAGAAAGAATGGTTATCCTGGAAGACGTAAATTTCCGGGATGTTCCGCTTGTCATTTCGTTTGAAGACCGAAGGTTCCGTGTAATATGCAGAGAAGACTGTTTGTCAATGCTCCGCCGGGAAAAGAAGAATGCGCATTATGCGTTTATCTTTGCGAGGAAAGAAGAGTACGAATACTATTTGAAAAACTTTGGCAGACAGTTCCAAAACTATAAGCTATGATCATTCATCCCATACCGCCGATATTTGACGAAAATTCCAAAATACTGATACTCGGGAGCTTTCCTTCCGTAAGATCAAGGGAAGAGGGATTCTTTTACGGACATCCGCAGAACCGTTTCTGGAAGGTCACGGCAGCGGTGTTTGGGGAGGATCCCCCGCGCTGCGTTGAGGAAAAGAAGGCTTTCCTGCTGCGCAACCGCGTTGCGCTCTGGGATGTGATAGGTTCGTGCGATATTGAAGGCTCGGCGGATTCGAGTATCAGAAACGTATCGGCAAACGACCTGAGCGTGATACTCGACCGGGCCGATATCCGGCAGATCTATGTTAACGGACAGACTGCATTTAAGTACTACTGTAAGTATTCCGAGAAGGCAGCAGGCAGGTCCGCGATCTGTCTGCCGTCCACCAGTCCCGCGAACGCCGCATGGTCGGTGGAACGCCTCGTGGAGGCGTGGAGATGCATAAGGAGGGGGTTGGAGGTTCAATGAGAAAAGAATTCCTGGCTATATTCAGCGGGTTTCCGGATCATCATTTTTCGGAAGAGATAACAAAGCGTCTTCGCGAAGAACTGACTGTACGGAAAAGCATTGTATTTATCACGGCCTGTCCGCTTGAATACGAGCAAAACGACAGAGACTCAAACGGCATGCATGAAATGTTCGCCGAACAGGGTATACCGTTTGAGAAGCATTGTGTAATTGATAAACGCACCGAAGATTCAGAGGCAAAGACGCTTGTTGAAAATGCAGATTGCATATTTCTTATGGGAGGCGGAGCCTGCGCGGAGCAGCTTGATCTGATCAAAGAGAAGGGCTGTTATGAGGCACTGCTTGACTGCCATGCAGCGATCTTCGGCGTGAGCGCGGGTTCCATGAACATGGCAAGGAACACTGTAGATTTTCATGATTCTTTGGAACCTTTCCCCGGGCTTGGTTTTACGAATATTACCGTAAGCTGCCATCATGATCCGGAAGATACATGGCGATACGAGCAGACAATGAAGATGTCTGAGACACGCACGGTATATGCCATGGAAGACATGAGCGCCTTCTTTATCAAAGGCGGAAAGATAGATGTAGTCGGAAGAATCTACCGCGCGGAGAACAGGGAGCTGCGACCGATCACGGAAGACGATATCCGGGAGCTCGAACAGGATGAATTGAGAAGTGCGGTACTGGAGGCCGGGGACAGGATAGTGTTCAACGATACATATGTCTTGTATCTTGCGAAGAAGGGAGAATAATGTATGGCAAAGATCAGTTTAAAACCTAACAACGACTATTGTCCGCAGACTTTGTTCCTGTACGGCACATATGACGAAAACGGGAATCCGGATTTCGGTCTGTTTTGCTGGTTCAGTTATATTTGGGAACACGAAATGGGTGTAATGTGCTGTATCGGCGGCGATAAGCCCACAAGGAACAATATCCGGCGCAGCAAGATCTTTTCTGCGAATCTTGTGACCGAAGAGCTGCTGCCGGCAGCGGACCATCTCGGGTGTGTCAGCGGAAAGGATCCCGACAAGATGAAGATCGATCTGGATATCGGGAAAGGAGAAGTCCTTAACGTTCCGATCCTGAATAATTCACCGGTTATCTTTGAGCTGGAAGTTACAGACTTTATTACCAAAGGAGACGGTGAGATCATGCTTTGCAAAATCAGGAACGTCCTGCAGGACGAATCACTGTCTTCAAACGAAACTGTGGCTGAAAAGCTCGCAAGGATCGCACCTGTAAAGACGACGGCAAAGACATATCTGGGTTATGACGGCAGATCTCTCGGTTCATGGGGCGAACCGAGGAAAACACTTGAGAAATAGCATGGAGATTAAAACAGAACGACTTATACTGAGGCCTATCCGTATAGGCGATGAAAAAGAGATACATGAATATGCGGGTGATAAAGAAATCACGATGATGTTCTGGCTGCCCAATGAAACATTTGAGGAGACGGCCGATTTTGTCAAAAGGAATGCGCAGGATTGGGATTCTGAGGATCAGACGGATTTTGAATTCGTTATTGTTTTGGACGGCAGGATAATCGGCGGCTGCGACTGCGATCTTGGACACAGCGAAGACAGATCCTACGCCACGCTCGGCTGGATCATAAACAAGGCATACAGGAACCGGGGCTATGCCTCAGAGGCTGCTTCGGCGCTTCTTGACTTTGCGTTCGAAAAACTTGATATAGATAAGGTTTATGCGCAGTGTGACATAAATAATGCGGCATCCTTCGGAGTGATGCGCAAGATCGGAATGAAGTGCGTCAATGATAAAGGTACACGCACATACCCGCGAACCGGGATCACTTCGGGAGAATACACCTGCCTGATCACGCGCGGGGAGTGGGAGAAAAAACGCAAATAAAATATTTTGAAAAAGTATATTGACTCTGACATTATGTGAGGGATTATCGTTGTAGTGAGCTCAGGAAAAACATCCATGGAGGAAAGAGATAATGCTTAAAATAGGCGAGTTTTCAAAATTATCCAGAGTAAGCATCAGGATGCTGCGCCACTACGATGATATCGGACTGCTGAAACCGGCAGAGATCGATGATTTTACCGGATACCGTTATTATCGCGAGGATCAGCTTTTTACTGTCGGAAGGATCACATCATTAAAGGATATGGGATTTTCCCTGGCGGATATCATTAAGATCCTTGACAGTTATGACGACAAAGAAAAGATGGACGCTTTTCTGTCCGAGAGGCAGAAAGAACTGTCAAAGCTGTCACAAGAGACGGAGTACAAACTGATGCTTCTGGATTCGGCCCGAAAGAGGCTGAGAAAGGAGCAGAATATGAGTTTTGATGTAACAGTAAAGACGATACCGGAGAGATACGCAGCTACAGTCCGGATGGTGGTTCCTCATTATGAGGATGAGAACATTCTTTGGGGCACCATGATGCAGGAATGTAAAAATCTTGTTCCCGCGGATTCCTGCCTTGCTGCAGCGGCATTTCTCGATGACGAGTACAAAGAGGAGAATGTTGAGATCATCGCATGGATGACCGTGAACGGAACTTACACCGATACGGAGCATGTGAAATTTAAGACGCTGCCTGCGGTGAAGGTTGCAAGCTGCATCATCAAAGGCAGTTACGATCAGATGGGAGAGGCGTACGCCACCGTAGCATCGTGGATCAAGGCAAACGGGTACAAAATGAACGGCCATATGTTTAATATTTATCATGTGAGTCCGGCGCAGACGCAGAATCCTGATGAATACGTAACGGAAGCCTGCTTCCCGGTAGAGTAAAGGGGCAACTAAATGCATTTTGTCGAGGCAAAAGGAATCCTGACCGCTAACAACGGCCAGTGCGGAATGAATATATACCGGGGCTGTACACATGGCTGCATTTACTGCGACAGCCGGAGCACATGCTATAAGTTCACGCATCCTTTTGAAGATATTGAGGTTAAGCGTAACGCACCGGAACTGCTCGAAAAGGCGCTGAGGTCGAAAAGGAAAAAGTGCATGATCGGTACGGGGGCCATGTCGGATCCGTATATGCATTGCGAAGAAAAACTCGGGCTGACCAGGAAATGTCTGGAAATCGTCCGTGATAATGAATTCGGGCTTGCAATACAGACTAAATCAGACCGGATCCTCCGTGATATCGATCTGCTTGACGAGATAAACCGCAGGGCAAAATGCGTAGTCCAGATTACACTTACAACTTATGACGACGATCTGTGCGGGATCCTCGAGCCGAATGTATGCAATACAAAGCGCCGTATCGAGGTGCTGGATATCATGCGGGAAAGAGGAATCCCGACGGTCGTTTGGCTGACGCCCATCCTTCCGTTCATTAACGATACGGAAGAGAATGTTGCCGCAATCTTGAATGAGTGCGTAAGGACAGGCGTAAAGGGCGTTATCGATTTTGGCATGGGCCTGACGTTACGGGAAGGCGATCGGGAGTATTTCTACGCCGCGCTGGATAAACATTTTCCGGGAATGAAAGAGCGGTATATCAGAGAATACGGTAATGCCTACGAATTGCCGAGCCCGAAAGCAAAAGAACTTTTGAAGCTGTTTAGAAGCATTTGCCGGGATAACGGGATCATGTCGAGTCCGGACGAGTGTTTTGCATATATGCGGGAACTGCCGGACAAGTATCCGCAGATGAGTATATTTGATTTTTAAGAAATAAGGGAGCTGCAATGAAGCATTCATTTACCTTGCACGATTATGATAATTGCCTGGTCAGTCTGGCGAATTCGGTGCTGAAAAGATTCGGATCGGAGCCGTCCGGAAAGACTTTGTCCTGTGCGGATAAATACCTGGAAAAGGGATTTAGAAATGTCGTTGTACTCATTTTGGACGGGCTTGGAACATGCATTTTGGAAGGCAACCTGAAAGAAGACGGATTCTTAAGATCCCACTACAGTGATTCTTTCAGCTCCGTATTCCCGCCCACGACAGTCGCTGCGACCACCTCCGTTATCAGCGGACTGCAGCCTATAGAGAGCGCATGGCTCGGATGGGACAGCTATTATCCGCAGATAGATAAGAACGTCACTGTTTTCCGAAATACCGAGCAGGGAACCGACAAACCGGTTTCAGATGAGAATATTCCGTGGAAATACTGCGGCTATGATTCTGTCGTGGACCGTCTGAACCGGGAAGGGAAGAATGCTTATAACGTTATGCCTTTTCTGCCGCCGTATCCTCAGAGTTTTCCGGCTATCTGCGACCGTATCACGGAGCACTGCCGCGCCGACGGCGAGAAATATATCTACGCCTATTGGAATGAGCCGGATAACATTATGCATGAGGCCGGATGCTACAGCAAAGAGGCTAAGGATGTTCTGGCCGAACTCGAAGTGACTATCGCAAAAATGTGCGAAGAACTGGAAGATACTTTGCTGATCATAACTGCGGACCATGGCCATATTAACGGGAGAAATGTATCGATAACCGACTATCCTGCCATAATGGACTGTCTGGTCAGGATGCCTTCCATCGAGCCGCGCGCTTTGAACCTTTTTGTCAAAGAGGAAAAGAAGGCAGAGTTCGAAAGGGAATTCAATAAGGAATTTGGGAATGACTTTATCCTTTTGACGAAGGAAGAAGTCTATGAAACAAAGCTTTTCGGAAACGGAACGCCTCATAAAAATGTCGACGGGATGATCGGAGATTATCTGGCTGTTGCGGTAACGGACCTGACGATATTCAACACAGAAGAAGAGGCGGAAGGCTTCAAAGGCGTCCATGCGGGATATACCCGGGACGAACTGAGAATACCTTTGATCGTGATCGAAAAATGACAGATATTGGGGAGAGGGAGAATACGGGATGCTGACGCTTACCAATGAACAGGCAAGGCAATTCATTCTTGCAAAGCAGGGCCTCATAGGGGATTACCGCTTTGTCGGGAAAGACGGCGCGTACGATTATGTCCGACAGGCGGGATGCATACAGTACGATCCTGTGGATGTATGCGGGAAGAATGCGGAACTGACGCTTCAATCCCGTGTAAAGGGATTTCAAAAATCCATGCTTGAAGAGCTGCTTTATACAGACCGGAAGCTTGTGGACTATGCGGATAAAGAGCTATCCATATGGCCGGTGGAGGACTGGCCGTATTTCTCTTCTTACAGGGACAGGAGCCTTAAGCTGGGAGCCACTTTTGACGGTATAGAGGACCTGAAGGAGAAGGCCAAGGCGTACATTAAGGAGAACGGTCCGGTATGCAGCGACACGCTTCCCGTAGAAGGGGAGATATTCTGGCATTCTTCGATGCACTGGAGCGGCAACTGGCACAAGAAATCCCCTGCGGCGCGCTCGGTTCTGGAGCAGCTGTATACCGACGGCGAGCTGGTGATCCATCATAAAAAGGGCAGCAGGAAATACTACGATCTCGCGGAAAAGTATATTCCGGGAGCTATACTTAAAGCAGCCAATCCCTGCGCGGACGAAGAAGAGTTAACCGCATGGCGCGTGCTGAGAAGGATAGGAGCGATCGGGCTTCTCTGGGATAAGAACAGCACGGCTTTTCTCGGGATCGATATTAATGCGGAGAAGAGGAAAAAGATCCTTGAAGAACAGACCGCTTCGGGTAAGATCATTCCCGTGGCGGTGGAAGGAATCAAGCAATTATTTTACTCTCTTAAGTCGGATGAGGTGCTGCTGAGGTCTGTTATTGACGGAAGTACCGATCTTAAGCCGCGTATGTCTTTCCTGGCGCCGCTCGATCCGCTTATGTGGGATAAGGCGCTGATTCAGTCTCTGTGGGACTTTACGTATGCATGGGAGATATATACGCCCGCGGTAAAGAGAAAGTACGGTTACTATACGCTCCCGATCCTTTACGGCGACAGATTTGTCGGACGCATCGAAGTTATACCGAATCGGAAGAACGGGATACTCAACGTAAAAGGTCTCTGGTGGGAGCCGGGTGTTCGCCGGACGAAGAAGCTTACGGATGCACTGAACAAAACGCTGAAAACATTCGCAAGATTCAATGATTGCAGGGATGTTAACGATCTGCAGTCGTTTATGGCAAAGGATTAAGCAGAGGGAGAATCATAATGATCGAATTGGTTATACCCGCATTGGAAGACATGTGGTTCAAGGAAAAACTTATGGCGGACGAGGAAACGATGTCGTACAACCATGCATGGGGAGGAACGATCCCTTTTCCGGAGGAAGACTGGAAGGACTGGTACGATTACTGGATCGTTGACCACGAGGACCGGAGGTTTTACAGATATCTGAAGGATGAGAACGGCTTTGTCGGAGAAGTCGCATATCATCACGACAGCGAATACGACGGGTATGTGGCGGACGTGATCGTCTTTGCGAAGTTCAGGGGAAAGGGCTACGGAGACGAAGGTCTCAGGCTCCTTTGCGCTGCCGCGAAGGAAAACGGTATCACGGCGCTGTACGACGATATCGCGATAGACAATACCGCAATAAAGCTTTTTCTTAAGCAGGGATTTTATGAAAGCTGCAGAACGGAAGATAAAATCGTGCTTAAGAAGGATCTGTGAGAAAATTGGCATAATGATGCAAAAAATAACAGATTTTGCAAAGGAAACAAACCTCACCGTATGATACGATGAACATAGCGGAGCAGTCGGCACTAATGCGCCGGCTGCTTTCGTTTATTGTTTAACAACGGAGGTTTGGGGTATGAAAAAAGTTGGAAAGATCATGGCATTGATCATGGTACTTGTGCTGGTCTTCTGCATGGGGTGCGGCAGGTCGGAAAACGCAGATCCGGCAGCAGCGGAGACAGGGAATGTGTCAGATGCTGCAGGGCCGGCGGGAGATACGGGCGAGGGGAAATCTCAGAAGCAGGATAAGACGGAACCGACGGCAGCAGCTCAGGATACCGGCACACAGGCGGATACAAATGCCGGTGAGACCGCGGATGAAGGCCTCACGCATATCGGAGGCAAAGAGATAATCGTGTATTATCCGAACTGGAAGCTCGGCGAGCCCAACGGCAATGTCGAAGACATTCCGTGGGAATACGTCACGATGGTAAATCATGCTTTCTGGGAGATCGTGCCGCTCGGAGAAGAAACGGAGACATCTTTTGAGAGACGTTCCGAGGGTAAAGAAGCAAGAACAGAGTTTGGGATCGTATCATCGCTTCCCGAGGCGGATGAGGAGATTTTCGCGAAATACAGGGAGTATCACGAACTCTATCCCGATGTGAAGATCATGATATCGATCGGCGGCTGGTCCAGATGCGGATTCTTCAGCGAAATGGCTTACACGGAAGAGGGCAGGAACAGCTTTGTACGGGCATGTGTCGATCTGATCAAGGAGAACGAATGGATCGCGGGCATCGACATTGACTGGGAGTATCCTGCGGGAAGCAACGACGGAGAACGCTGGCCCGAAGATGAGACCGATCAGGGATGCCCGATATTCGGAACCGCTTTCGAGGACAGGGTGAATTTCCCCGAGCTGCTGAAGGTTCTGAAAGAAGGTCTCGATAATGAGTTCGGTGCAGGAAATAAGCTGCTTACGGCATGCGCTTCCTCGTCGACCGGCTGGACGCTTCCGAACCAGAACTGGGAGGCGGCAGCGGAATTCCTTGACTATGTAAATATCATGACTTACGATATGGCAGGAGACTGGGACGGTACTCCGGGACATGCTTCATCGGTATCGGGCACGAAGAACGCGATGGCTTACTTCATGATAAAGGGCGTCGACAAGACAAAGCTCAATATCGGTATCCCTTATTACGGAACGGGCTTCAGACTTGCAGAAGCGACGAAGAATCCCAACGGGGCCCAGATCGTTGTACCGAACGGCATCAGTAAGGATTTCCTGACCGTGTCGCAGGTAAAAGCGTTTGAGCAGGAGGCGGTTCCCGTTGAGGAGACAGGCTGGCACAAGGGCTATAACGAGAAAGCCGGAGGAGCCTACCTCTGGAACGATGACGAGAATTCCGAATATTACTGCTGGTACATCTCATACGAATGCCTTGACGCGATCGACGGAAAATTCGATCTGATAGATCATTACTCGCTCGCAGGAGTGCTGGTATGGGAGATCACCGAGGATACTCCGGATCATGAGTTTACCAAATATCTGGCGGATATGCTGAAATAAAAAGATTATCAGGCCCGGACCTTTGCGGTTCGGGCCTTTTTGTCCGAAAAAATACACAAATCATCATTATTTGGCAATTTTGATGTCAAAAATAGCTCGAAACTCGTCGGAAAAAGTATATAATGTATTTTGGATATATATGGAGGTGGAGTTATGGGAAAACAAGCCGAAGCTTATCTGTTCGGACAGATACTCGGAACGCATTCATTTTTGCTGAAGGACGGCTTTTTACAGCCCGATGAGTATTCGGAGATAAAGGAGCAGTATTTCCTGCCCGGAGGAGAGACCGGAACAGCGGGAACTGTGCTCGATTCTCTGGGAGTCAGCGTCCGTATGGACGGAACCTGGATCGGAACAGAAGTGGCGCCCATGCTCAGGGATTTCTATGCTGACAAGAACGTCGATCTTTCACCGGTCAACTTTATTGACGACGATCCCGGAGTCATGGATTATGTGGTCATCGCGGGACTTGTACGTTCGCCCATGGGCAGGTTCCAGACTCTTTTTTCTACAGGGAAGAGATGGTGGAGCATACCGAAGGAAGAGGATATAAAGGACTGCAAAGCGGCGGCCATAGACCCGTTCTTCGGGGACGAATCACTGCTCGCGGCGGACATATGCAGCCGCTACGGAATTCCTTATGTGACCATAGACAGCCCGCATGATTCGGTTCTGCACCGCAAGGCTGCGGTCAATGTAGTATCGAAGGAGTGCACTTCGCAGCATTATGCAGGTATGGATGCGGAAGAGATCATGAAGCTGATGCAGGCCGAAACAGACGGACTGACCATTATCACGCAGGGCGGAGGCGACATGCTCTATGCGAGAAAGGGTGGGGAGATACATCGGATGAAGCCCTTCAAAGTAGAGGTCAGGAGTACGCTCGGCGCCGGTGATACATACAAGGCAGGCTGCGTATACGGACTGCTCAAGGGTATGAGCGATGAAGAGCTGGTAAGGTTCGCGAGCGCATGCTCGGGCGTGGCGATCTCGAGATTCCCGCTGCCGAAGTTCCCGCCCAGACTCGAAGAAGTACAGAAGCTTATAGATTCACAAAAGTAAGTGAAGAAAGATTATGAAATACAGATTATATGACAAAGAACCGGTCTTTTATAAAAATGTCTTTACGCTCGCTCTGCCGATAGCGCTGCAGAGCCTTATCACGATCGGCGTCAATATGCTCGACACGATAATGGTAGGAAGTCTGAGCGAGGAGGCGCTGTCGGCAACATCGCTTGCCAATTCATTTATCAGTATTTACCAGATATTCTGCATGGGTCTCGGTATGGGGGCTTCGGTGCTCGTTTCGCGCTATTACGGAATGAAGATGAGCAACGAAGATACCGACAAAGCCTCGCATGCGCTGAAGCAGACGGTATGCCTGATGCTGCGGCTTACACTCGTTCTGGCCGCTCTGTTTGCGGCGGCGACGGCGATCATGCCGAGGACGATCATGAGGATGTACACCGATGAAGAGCCCATAATCGAGCTGGGCGCGCAGTACTTCAAATGGTCGATAGTTACGTATTTCTTCCTCGGAAGCTCTCTGACATCCACGATCGCATTGAGGAGCGTACGACAGGTAAAGCTGCCTCTCTTTGTATCTGTCGGAGCGCTGTTCGTAAATTTGGGCGCCAATTACGCGTTCATCTTCGGTAAGTTCGGTGCACCCCGTCTCGAGGTGGCCGGAGCAGCGATCGGAACGCTGATAGCCAGAGTATTTGAGGCTACGTGCATTCTGGGATATCTGTTCTTAAAAGACACCGAGATCGCCTTCAGGGTGAAGGATCTGTTCATGAAGACCGAGACGCTGCTCGGCGAATATATAAAAATCTGCATACCGGTACTGATCAGCGACGGTATCCTTGCGATAGGCAACAACACGGTGGCCGTGATCATCGGACATCTCGGCAAAACGATGGTTTCCGCAAACGCTATCACGGCGGTCACGCAGCAGCTGAGCACGGTCGTTGTGCAGGGCGTGAGCCAGGCGGGAGCGATAGTCACCGGACAGACGCTCGGAACCGGAGACAGGGAGCAGACAATGAAACAGGGATATCTGTTCTTCGGGCTCGGTATCGGGCTGGGGCTCATATCCGCTGCATTCATCACGATATTTAAGAATCCTATCATCGCATCGTATACGGGCGTAGGACCCGAAACACGCAGGATCGCGGGCCAGCTGATGCTCGCTATAAGCCTGATCATCATTTTCCAGGCCACGAACAGCATCATGACAAAGGGCGTGCTCCGCGGAGGCGGCGACACGAAGATGCTGATGATCACAGACAATATATTCTTATGGGTCATCTCGATCCCGCTGGGACTGCTGGCAGGTTTTGTATTCAATCTTCCGGCGTTCTGGATCTACGTATGCCTTAAGTCAGACCAGATAATCAAGACCTTCTGGAGCTTCCTGAGGCTTAAGAGCGGCAAATGGATCAAGAAGATTTCCACGGGAAAGGCGTGAGTACGGTTATTTCAACAGGGGAAGGGCATATGCTGTACAAAAACACAGATCGCTTAGAGGATAATGTATTCAAAGATCCGGGTCCCGAATACAGGGGAACTCCGTTCTGGGCCTGGAACACAACGATGACAAAGGAAAATGTCCGCTTTATGACCGATGTTTTTAAGGACATGGGCATGGGCGGCGCGCATTGTCATGTGCGGACGGGGCTTACGAACAGGTACTTAAGCGATGAGTTCATGGAGCTCATCGAAGAGGCACATAAGGCTTTCGCGGAGAAAGGCATGCTCACATGGCTCTACGATGAGGACAGATGGCCGTCCGGAGCGGCGGGCGGAATAGTAACAAAGAACCACGGCTTCAGGTCGCGATTCCTTGTTTTATCGAGCCAATCGCCCGATGCGGAGTCGGAGGATACAGAGAAATACGTATCGTCCGCAGCGCCCGTAAAGAGCAGCGAGAGGACGCTTCTGGCGAGATATGCGATAAGCTTTAAGGACGGCTGTCTTTCGGCATACAGGATGCTGAAGGACGGTGAGGACGCGCAGCCGGGAGAGCATCTGAAATACGCATATCTTGAGGTCTCGGGAGACAATCCCTGGTTCAATAACGAAGCTTATGTAAATACGCTGGACAAAAAGGCGATAGACGAGTTTATAAAAGTAACGCACGAGCGTTATTACAGCAGGCTCGGAGAGTATTTCGGGAAGGATATTCCTTCGATATTCGCGGATGAGCCGCAGTTCCCAGCGAAGCAGAGGCTGGGATTTGCCGAGGATACGAATTCCGTGATCATACCGTTCTCGGATGATTTCGAAGAGGATTTTACAAAGCGTTACGGACACAGTCTGCTTGCGGCTCTGCCCGAGCTGTTCTGGGAACTGCCGGACGGCAAATATTCTGTCGTAAGGTATGAGTACCACGATTTTGTGAGCGAACGCTTTGCCGCAGCCTTTGCGGACAATGTCGGAGACTGGTGCAAAAAGCATAATATCCTGCTCACGGGACACATGATGTCCGAACCGACGCTCGAGTCGCAGACCGCCGCTCTGGGAGAGGCGATGCGCTCATACAGGGGCTTTGACATACCCGGTATAGACATGCTCTGCGATTACAGGGAGTTCTCTACGGCGAAGCAGGCGGCGAGCGCCGCGCATCAGCTGGGTGCGCCCGGGATCATGAGCGAGCTGTACGGCGTGACAGGTTATTACTTTGATTTCAGGGGACACAAGCTGCAGGGAGACTGGCAGGCCGCGCTCGGCGTGACGGTCAGGGTTCCGCATCTGACCTGGACCGCCATGGCCGGAGAGGCGAAGCGGGATTATCCCGCGTCGATTGGTTATCAGTCGCCCTGGTACAAGGAATACAAATACATCGAGGACTACTTCGGAAGGCTGAATTCTGCACTCACCAGAGGAAAGCCGGACATCAGGGTAGCTGTGATACATCCGATAGAATCCTACTGGCTGCTCTGGGGCAACGACGCGCAGACCGGCGATATCAGGAAGCAGCGCGACGAAGAATTCCTGAACCTTATCAACTGGCTGCTGTTCGGATTCATTGATTTTGATTTCCTCTCGGAATCACTGCTCGCGGACTTTGAGCACGGAGTAAAGGACGGTAAGTTTACCTGCGGAGTGATGCAGTATGACGCGGTAGTGGTTCCGGACCTTATCACGATCCGTTCGTCGACCTTAAAGCTTCTCGAAGAATTCGGGAAAGCCGGAGGCAAGGTTATATTTGCGGGACGCGTGCCCGAATTGGTTGACGCAAGGCCTTCGGACGCGGCCGGGAAGCTGGCAGCGGAATGCATTGGGACCGCATTTGACAGATACGATATTCTGCAGTCGCTCGAAGATGAGCGAACCTTCGATATCAGGAAAGAAAACGGCATGAGGGCCGAAAATCTCCTGTATCAGATGAGGGAAGAGAAGAGCTGCAGATGGCTCTTTGTATCGCATGCGTTCAGGACGGAACCGGTCGATCTTCCGCGTCCGGGGAAGCTGCTGTTTACGGTAAAAGGCGCATTCAGGCCCGTGCTGTATGAGGCGCTTACGGGAGAGATATGCGGGATCCCGTATGAGATAAAAGACGGAAAGACGCTGATACGGCGCGAGATGTATCAGTATGACAGCATGCTGTTAAAGCTTGAGCCGGTCACTGCAAAAGATGGCTTTTATGACATCGCCGGGACTCATACGGGGCAAAACGTCGCACAACCCACAGCTGCCGAAACAAGGCAGGCATACGGTAAAGAAGGTCCGGTAGACATTCCCGTACCTGCAAAGGTTAAATATTCCCTTCAGGAACCGAACGTCCTGCTGCTCGATATGGCAGAATACAGTCTCGACGGCGAGCCGTACAGACCCATAGAGGAAGTATTAAGGCTCGACAATATCATCCGTACAGAGCTCGGCTATCCGCTCCGGGGAGAGGCATGGGCCCAGCCCTGGGCCGTAATGGACAGGTATAAGGAATACGAACATGAGCTGAGACTGAGGTATTTATTCGGGTCTGAGATCGAAGCGGAAGAAGTCGTACTGGCTCTGGAGGATGCGGATGACTGCAGGATCAAGTTTAACGGGAACGCAGTAACATCCGCGGCGGAAGGCATTTATGTAGATATGGATATAAAGAAGGTCAGACTCGGAAGGCTGCAAAAGGGCCGTAACGAGCTGATCGTCACGATGCCGTACAACGCGGCAAGGAATGTCGAAGCGATGTACCTGCTCGGTGATTTCGGCGTAAGGATCGCGGGTAGCACGGCGGTTATCACAAAGCGGCCCGAAGAGCTCGCTTTTGACGACATCTCGAGACAGGATCTCGGCTTCTACAGCGGAAATATCGATTATCTCTTTGATATCGACGTTCCGCGCGACGGAGATCTGACGATCGCGGCAACGATGTTCAGATGCCCCGCGGTCGCCGTGGAGATCGACGGCAGGAGAGCGGGACTTATCGCGTTTGCTCCCTACGAAGTGACCATAAAAGACGTGAAGAAGGGCAGGCACCAAATAAGGCTCACGGCCTTCGGCAACAGGATGAACACCTTCGGACCTCTGCATCTGTGCGATTATCAGAGACGGTCGCAGAGTCCGGCAGGCTGGCGCTCAGAGGGGGCAAGGTGGTCTTACGAATATAAGACCGACCCGAACGGGATATTAAAACGTCCCGAAGTAAGATTAGTATAGGACAGAATGAAGAGGAGGCATTGATTTATGGGGATCATGACAAGACCTGAGGTAAAACAACTCGCCGACGGCGGGAAGTATTGGGAACACGAATATGAGAATTTCTATCTGAAGGCATATGTGCCTGCGACGAAGATCGACGGACAGGTGCTTAATTACGGCTTCAGGGCGCCTCTGCTCCTGATCTTTGAGGAGGAGAGGATGAGCGAGGCAGAGGCGATCGCTTTTGCTGAGGAAAAGGGACTTGCGCGTATCGCGTCTGCGAACGATTCGAGCGTGCTGTTCGTATATCCGACCTGTGAGGGAGGCTGGGAAAAGGCGACCGACGCACTGTATACCGAACTGATCGCCGAGACGAAGATACATTTCCTGTATTCGGACGGAATAGCGGAGATACACGATTTCTTTACGCGCACGTTCAAGGGATTCTTCATCAGAGGCGCGATCTTCAGGGCGGATATATACAGCTTCGGAAAGTCTGCGGATTATTGCGCGAAGAATCTGCTCAAGAAGATCGACGGCGAATATCTGTGGGGGCCCGGCGAGATCACGCCCGCCTGTGTTTCGATGGAGCGCCTGAGCGTTCGTCCCGATGTACAGAGGAAGGATATCGCGATCTTAAGCGTTGCCAACAGCGATGAGATCAATAATGCTTTCAGCGGCTGCGAGAACCTGCTGATCAAGGATAAGGCCGAGTATGAGAAGGACTTTAAGGCGTTTGTCAGGAAGTTCAAGATGTGGTGCGGCCATATTGAACTCGAGCCCGACTTTGAAGAACTCGGCATGGTCGAGGAACCCGGAATGACCGAGGTACAGACATCTCCCCGCAATATGCGCTATAAGGAGCCCACACACAAGGTCGGCTATTTCGCATATTATAACAAGGGCCTTCTTGATAAGGAGCCCGTTCCGCTCGTGGTAGGCTTCCACGGAGGCGGAGACTCTTCGATGTATCTGACGTTCGTCGCCGGATGGTGGGAGATCTGCCACAGATACGGTTTCCTGTTCGTGTCCCTCGAGAATCATCAGGACGTTCCGGCACCCGAAGCGATTCAGGTGGTAGAACATCTGAAAAAGAAGTATAATGTTGATGAAAAGCGTGTGTACGCCACCGGCTTCTCGATGGGCAGCGGCAAGACCTGGGACATGTTCCAGGAGTTCCCCGAGACCTTTGCGGGACTTATGCCCTGCAGCGCGTTGTTCCCTGTTAAGGACAATCCGTTCGGACTGTCGATGGGCGATCCCGGTTTCAACATGACTGTCAGCGTGCCGATATTCTATTCGGGCGGTGAGGAATCGCATCTCGGAGAGCTTCCGAAGCAGAGCGAGGCCTGTGTCGAGAGAGTTCAGTATGTCGCGAAGGTAAACAGGCTTGTTAAGAGCTTTGACGGCATTAAGTTCGAAGAGAAGGACAGCTGGGAGAATCCTGTTTACGGCATTTACGGAGACGAGATCGAGAAGATTCCCGATGAGTCGAGGGGCAGCACGCTTACGGTCAATTATTTCAGGAGTGAGGACGGAGTGATCCGCACTGCGCTTGCGAGCGTTAGCGGACAGATCCATGAGTGCCGCCATCATTCCTGCGAAAATGCATGGAAATTTATTTCACGGTTTTCTCTTGATAATAAATGAGAACCGCGCCGGGAGGTAATAAGGCATGACATTGCGCAACGTTTTGCTCGCTATGCAGTATTTCTGCATATTCGGACTGATCTTTGAAAGTTGGATCGTGTTTAAGAAGCTGAAAGGGCAGATTCATCTGTATCTGCTCTTCAGCTGCGTGACAGCTTTGATCTCGAACCTCGGCTATCTGCTTGAACTTATCTCGCAGTCCGAGGAATCGGTGATCATGTCA
>CAMZAI010000025.1 GCA_947304065.1 uncultured Clostridia bacterium
ATATCGTTGAATTCTTCAACCTCTACCAGCAGCTGAATTCCGCAAGTGCGGAAGAGGCCCGCAACTACGTAAGCTACCTGATCTATAAGCAGGAGAATATGTAATTAATTGCGCCGGCCGGGCGCATGCGATACAACCTTATAACCCGATAACACCGACCGCTGCGGACTATGGTTCGCGGCGGTTTTTCCGTTCTCCGTCCGATCGCCCTACTCGTCTTTCTTATCCTTTTTATCCTTATTCGCAAGCTTGTATACGAGCTGCAGCAGATAAATGATCACCGGCACCACAAAAGTACAGTAAAGCGCGAGTTTGAAGACAGCCTGCGCATTCTCCGACTTTCCGAGCGCCGCAGCGATCGCCACGATATACATTCCCACAAGCAGAACGATGCCGACGATGGCCGCTATCTGCCTTACCTTTTTGAATTTCTTTTCATCCATTGTGTTGTCTCCTCTGTTAATGATCATTCCCCGGCCTCACGCCGGATCTTTTCCATATACTCCTTCAGCTGCTTCTCATAACCCAGATCACCGAGCTCGTAGAACTTCCTTCCGACGAGGGCGTCGGGAAGATACTGCTGCCTGCAGTAGTGATTCGGAAAATCATGCGAATACTTGTAGCCGTCCCCGTGTCCGAGCTTCGCTGCGCTCTTGTAATGTGCGTCCATCAGATGTCCCGGAATCGGAGGCGTCTTGGAATTCTCTACCTCTCTCGTAGCGGCGAATATCGCCTCCACCGCGGAATTGCTCTTCGGCGCGCAGGCCACGTAAGCCGCCGCCTGGGCAAGGATTATCTGCGACTCGGGCATTCCTATCCGTTCGACCGCTTCAAAGGCCGAAGTTGCCACAACCAGAGCCATCGGATCCGCGTTCGAAACATCCTCAGCAGCACAGATCACTATTCTTCTCGCGATGAACTTCACGTCCTCTCCGGCGTACAGCATCCTGGCGAGGTAATATATCGCAGCGTCCGGGTCCGAGCCTCTCATGCTCTTGATAAACGCCGATATCGTATCGTAATGATTGTCCCCGCTCTTGTCGTATCTGAGGACTCTCTTCTGAATGCACTCCGACGCGGTAGCAAGGTCAATGTGTATCAGGCCGTCTTCCGCCCTCGAAGTGGTCAGAACGCCCAGTTCCAGCGCGTTCAGCGCAGCTCTTGCGTCTCCGTTCGCCGCATCCGCAAGGAAATCGAGCGCATCGTCGTCGATAGCGGCGTGATAGCTTCCCATACCTTTTTTCTCATCGGAAACGGCTCTTAAGAGAAGCTTCTTGATGTCATCCTGAGAAAGCGCCTTAAGCTCGAATATCACGGAACGTGAAAGAAGCGCTCCGTTGACCTCAAAATAAGGGTTCTCCGTTGTGGCGCCGATCAGAATGATCGTTCCGTCCTCGACGAACGGGAGCAGATAATCCTGCTGCCCCTTATTGAAGCGGTGAATCTCGTCTATGAACAGCATGGTGCGGCGGTCGTAACCTCCGAGCGTGGTCTTCGCTTCGTTTACCACGTCCTCCATGTCCTTTTTGCCGGCCGCTGTCGCGTTTATCTGACGGAACTCACAGCTCGTGGAGGCTGCGATTACGCGCGCCAGCGAGGTCTTTCCGGTTCCGGGAGGTCCGTAGAAAATGACGGAGCTCAGCCTGTCCGCTTTTATCGCGCGGTATAGAAGCCTGTCCTTCCCCACGATATGCTCCTGTCCCACCACTTCTTCAAGGGTGGTCGGGCGCATGCGGGAAGCCAGGGGCGACTCGCTGTCCTTCTTTTTTTCCTGCATGTATTCAAACAGGTCCATTATCTTACTCCTAAATTATAACGACTTATTCCGTGCTTTTGCCGTTCCTGCGACAATGCTTAAACTTCCGGTGCGCGGCCGCAAGAAATCGGCGTGCAGCTTCGGAAAGCTTCCTGTCTTTGCGGTAAACGGTATAAAAGCACCGTTCTTCATCGGGTCTTAAGGGATAACAGTATACCCGCCCCTCTCTTTCCATATCCTCTATCGCAAAATACGACATCACGGATACTCCGGCTCCGGCCGCGACCATTCGCTTTATGGCCTCCTGATCGTTGCTCCGGATTATGATATTGAGAGGTTTTTCCGCAACTTTTGCCAGATAGTCGTCTGCCGCCTTCTGGGTACCCGAGCCCTCTTCCCTGAGTATCATCGGTTCTGTGAGCAATTCCCCGATACTCACTTTTTTCTCACGAAGTTTAGTATAATATGCATTGGCCGGCGTTACAAGTACCATGACGTCGGCGCAGAGTATTTCGCTCTCAAGCGCGGTATTCTGCGTGGGGCGTCCAATCACTCCGACCTCGACCGCGCCGTCGCTGACCATCTCCTCCACCTCGCTGCTGTTCCCCTGCCTGACGCGGAAGGTCATTCCTTCTTCGGAATACAGTTCTGCCAGCACATCAGGGATCAGATAAGTCGCAGGGATCGTCGACGCTCCGATGCATACGGGTTTGCCGGCTCCTTCGTCCGCTTCCGCCTCGATGCTTCTTTTAAGTTCTATCATCCTCGCCGCATAAGGGTAGACGCCTCTTCCGAACTCGCTGAGCCTTAAGGACTTTGTCGTACGCTCGAAAAGCCTCGCTCCGAGCTCCTTTTCAAGCGCTGCGATATGGGCGCTCACAGTAGGCTGCGTGAGATACAGTTCCTTTGCCGCCTTGGAAAAGCTCAGGTTATCCGCGACGCTTACAAAGCTCTCCAACTGCTTTAATTCCATGATCTGTCTCCTCTTCGGTGTTGAAATATCCAAATGAAAATCTGACCGTCCCTTCGGGATAGGTGCCGAGCGTTTTATGCGCGGACGGCGCGCAGTGAAGTCCGACGCGCGTCTCGATGCCGAATTCGCTCTCGAGCGCATACGCGGCCTCGGCGGCGTCCCATTTGTCAAAGGTCAGGGAAACGACCGCGACATACCGTTCCGTCTCACGCGAAGGGCAGTCGCCGTCTGTGCTTCCCCGTCCGATAACACGGACTCCGGCGATTTTTTCGATCCCTTTTAAGAATCTCCCGCAGAGCATATTTTCACGCCTGCGTATGGCTTCGGTCCCGGTCCGGCCGATAAACTTAAGTCCCGCGTTCAGCCCGTATATTCCCGGGATATTGAGCGTTCCGGGCTCAAATCTGTCGGGCAGGAATTCAGGCATCGTCTCTAGATGCGACACGCTTCCCGTGCCTCCTTCGAATGCGGTATCAAGCAGCTTTTCCGCTCTTTTTCCTATGGCAGATCCTCCGATGCCCTGCGGTCCGAACAGTCCCTTGTGTCCGGTAAAGCAGAGCACGTCGATGCACATCCGCTCCATGTCGATATCGAGCACGCCCGCTGTCTGCGCGGCGTCGACGATAAACAGGAGCCCCCGCTCCCTGCAGAGTCTTCCTATCTCTCCGATCGGCCTTACGCGCCCGTTTACGTTCGAAGCGTGCGCCATCACAACGGCTTTGGTCCTGTCGCTGATATATTTTTCAACCATCTCGGCGTCCGCGTATCCCGTCGCATCGCAGGCCACACGGTCAAAGCTTATCACCCCGTCATCCGCCATTTTCACGAGCGGCCGCATCACGGCGTTGTGCTCTGCAGCCGTCGTTAAGCAGTGATCGCCGGATTTCAGCAGTCCCTTGATCGCCATGTTCAGGCTCATCGTGACATTCTCGGTGAATATGATATTGCGCTCGTCGGGTGCGTTGAACATGTCCTTCAGCAGCTGCCTCGTCTCAAGCACCGTATCCCCGGCTTCGTAGGCGCCCGCGTAGCTGCTGCGGTTGATATTGCAGCCGATATCCTTCATATAATGTGTGACCGCTTCGATCACCTCATCGGGCTTGGGGTAGGTGGTCGCGGCGTTGTCGAAATATATTCTCATGGCTTCTTCCTCATCCGGTCTTACTGTATTTATCCTTTTCTCATTCTAGCTTTATTTATTTGATTTTTCAATATATACCATGGTAATCAGCAATAATTCTATTTCATTTTCAACTTCACAAATGCTAAAATAATTTTTAGCGAAGCGCAAAAACATTTGCATTCGCAATAACGATCAACGAAAGGGATTTACAAAATGCAATCAAAAGACAAAAAAGAATTGCTTGTGATCGCGATCTGCGGCCTGATCACCGGCGCCATCGCCATCGCGCTTGTCGCGTTGGGCAATCCTGCCAACATGGGTTTCTGTATCGCCTGCTTCCTGCGTGATACCGCAGGAGCATTAAAGCTCCACTCAGCCGGCGTTGTACAGTACATCAGACCCGAGATCATCGGTCTGGTGCTCGGCTCGTTCGCCTGTGCGATCATCACAAAAGAATTCGCTCCCAAGGGCGGTTCCGCGCCGTTAACCCGCTTCATCCTCGGCTTCTTCGTAATGATCGGCTGCCTTGCATTCCTCGGCTGCCCCTTCAGAATGATCCTGAGACTCGCTGCCGGCGACCTCAACGCGCTTGTTGCGCTGGTCGGCTTCGTATGCGGGATCCTCACCGGAATCTTCTTCTTAAAGCGAGGCTTCTCGCTCGGACGCTCATATAAGCAGCCCGTGACCGAAGGCATCTCATTCTCTGTAATTCAGGTAATCCTGCTCATTCTCGTGATCGCGGCTCCCGCATTCATCGCTTTCTCCGAGAGCGGTCCCGGTTCAAAGCACGCTGCGATCATCATCTCGCTCATCGCAGGTCTTGCCGTAGGCTGCATGGCTCAGCGCACACGTCTCTGCATGGTGGGTGCAACGCGTGATCTCGTGCTGTTCGGTGAGAAAAAGCTCTTTGTCGGCTTCGTTGCGATCTTCATCGCAGCCCTGATCGGCAATATCGTTACAAGCCGCTTCACTCTGGGTTTTGAGCAGATCGGCAAGGTTGCTCATTCCGATCATGTATGGAACTTCCTCGGTCTGTATCTTGCAGGCTTCGGCTGCGTTCTTTTGGGCGGCTGCCCTCTCCGTCAGCTCATCCTCGCCGGCGAAGGCAATGCAGACTCCGCGATCACGGTTCTCGGTCTCGTGATCGGCGCAGCATTTTCGCATAACTTCGGTCTTGCCGGCGCTGCGGCATCAAAGGCTGAGGACGGCACGATCAATCCCGGCGGCGTGAGCACGAACGGAAGGATCGCCGTTATCATCGGTATAGTTGTTGTACTCATTATCGCGGTTCTTAACACCTTCGTTAAGAAGAACGCAAAGAAGGAGGCCTGAAAATGTTGGATGCACGTGGACTTTCCTGCCCTGAGCCTGTTATAATGATCAAGAAGGCAATGGAAACAAAAGAAAGCAAATACGAGATCATGGTCGACAACCGCACGAGCGTTGAGAACATCACACGCTTCGGAGAGCATCAGGGATACAAAGTATCCGTTTCCGAGAACGGCGGCGACTATACGCTCACACTTACCAGATAATGGACTTTATAGCTACATTTTATTCGCATTTCGGTGCGATGAGATTTAAAAAAGAAGTTGAGAAAAACGGCGCTTCGGCCGTACTGAAGCCCGTTCCGCGAGCTTTAAGTTCTTCCTGCGGAACCTGCTGCGCATTTACCGCTCCGGAACTTCCCACCCCCTCTCACCCCGACGAGGTTGAGCAGATCGTGGAAATTACGGAAGACGGAAGCTATAAAACTGTTTTTTCAACTTTGGAATGATGATTCAGCCTTTGACAGCAACGGTCAGAGGCTGAATTTTACGGGAGAATTATATGAGCGAAGACGTAAGACTCACAAGACTTGCAAAGTGTGCGGGCTGCGGCGCAAAGGTCGGCGCGGGAACGCTGACAAAGCTGTTGAAAGATCTGCCCACGCAGAAGGATCCGCGCCTGATGGTCGGTTTCGACACCAGCGACGACGCCTGCGTATACAGGCTCGACGATCACACCGCCGTCGTACAGACCCTTGATTTCTTTCCGCCGATCGTCGACGATCCGCACATGTTCGGACAGATCGCTGCATGCAACGCGCTCTCCGATATCTATGCGATGGGCGGCGAGCCGAAGCTGGCTCTCAATATCATGACGGTCACAAAGGATATGTCCGAAGAGACCGTCCGCGAGATCCTGCGCGGCGGTTACGAGAAGGCCTACGAGGCCGATACGATCATCTGCGGAGGACACACGATCCACGACGAATCGCCCAAATACGGCCTGTCCGTCACCGGCTTTGTTGATCCCGCGAAGGTTCTGATGAACTCCACCGCACGTCCGGGTGATGTTCTGATCCTTACAAAGCCTCTCGGCATCGGAATACTTACCACCGCGGCAAAGGCGGGTCTCGTCGGAGCATCCGTGACCGAACGCATCACGAAGCAGATGGCTACTCTTAACAAGGCCTCCCGCAACAATATGATCAGATATGAAGTTCACTCCTGCACGGACGTAACGGGCTTCTCGCTGATGGGCCACGGCTACGAGATGGCTGCCGGTTCGGGTACCACGCTCCATTTCAAAGCTTCTTCGGTCAAATATCATCCCGAAGCATTTGAACCCGCAGAAATGGGCTTTATCCCGGACGGTGCCTATAAAAACAGGGACTACGTCGGAGATCGCTACAAGACGGTAAAGCCCGTACAGCGCGCGATGCTTGATATCATGTTCGATCCGCAGACCTCAGGCGGACTGCTGATCTCTGTCGCGGAAAAAGACGCCGGCAATCTGCTCTCTGACCTTCAGTATCACACCGACGCCGCTATCATCGGATATGTTACAGAAAAGCTGGATCATGAACTGTACATAGAGTGATGCGAAATGCAGTCATTCCCCGATAACACCCCGGAATGACCGGAAAAGGGTTTCCGCAGAAAGCGGAAACCCTTTTCTTATACTTTCGGATCCAGCGGCTGCAGCTTGTACTGGATGCCTATATCTTTCTTCATGTACTTCCGGTAGAATGCGGATGATATCCTCTTCATGATCATCTCAACATTCTCATAGGATGCGGTCGGGAGCAGTATTACGTACTGGCTCATGCTGTATCTTGCAAGAACATCGCCGCGTCTCAATGTTTCGTTGATCGCGAACATCAGGTCGTCCATCGCCCTGTTCATGACCTTCAGAGGCGCATCCTCGTCGGTGGTCGACGAAAGCGTGATCAGACAGAGATAGATCGAATCGCCGCTTCGTGCGCAGGCTCTGGCCTCGAGCTGATAAACATCCTTAAAGAACTCGTACTCGCAGAAGAACGCGCCCTGCGCCTCTCCCTGCTCGCAAAGGTCCTCTTTGATGATGCTTATATCGGTCTCTATGCTCTTCGTGGTCTTAACGATGGTCTTGTACAGGCTCTTAAGCTCAGGCGAAGGCGTGATCCCGAAACGCTTATAGAACATATCCGTGGAATCGCTGTACTGCTTCAGCGCCTCAGCCTGCTGGCCCGACTTATACAAAGCGTTGATCAGGTCGAAATACAGGCTCTCGTCAAGCTTCTCGACCGCCAGCGCCTTACGGCATACATTAATGATCTCCTCATAGCGCTGTCCCTCGTAATAAAGGGCGATCAGCTCTCTTACGGCGTTCATGTATATCTTGTGATAATAGGATGAGATCGGGATAACCCATCCCTCATTGTTTCTCGGAAGGAAATCCCCCTTATAGAGAGCCAGTGCTTCGGAGTAAAGATTGATCCTCTCCTCCTTCGAAGCCTTCTTATCGGATGCGCGGTTGCAGAGGAGTTCAAACTCATCAGTGTCAACCTTAGTTACAACATCGCGGTTCCATGAATACTCGCCGCGCTTGAGTACGATGAGATCCTCACCGTCCTCCGGCATAACGGGCTCAAGGCTCTTACGCGCACGGTGCAGAAGCACCTTTAAAGCTCCGGAGGGGTTGTCGCTCTCGCTGTCGTCCCATAAAAGATCCGTCAGCTCCTCCTGCGATACCGTCCTGTCACGGTTCGCCATAAGATATTCTATTAAATTCCAAGGCTTCTTCGAGCGGTTGCTCTGATCATAGATCTTCTTGTTTTTGAACGAGATCGTAAACTCGCCGAGCATGGTTACATAGTATTCCTGCTTCATAAGAAATCCGGCCTCCCCGCATGATGCTTATCTCTACATTTTAATTATATATTTCCGATTTTCGTCTGTCTAGCGTTATTTTCACTTTTTTGCATCATTTTTGTAACCCTGTAACCTAAAAAATCAATTTTTCGCTGTTTTCTCCGCTTATCACGGTTACAAAACCACCCCGCAGCTACTGTATATTTTTGTAACCGCCGATAAATACAGCTTTTATCGATATCACCAATCGTGAAAAAAACGGTTACTTTTTTCGAGAGAACAAAATGCGGAATATCTCGCAAATATGGATTTTTCTTGACATTTTTCGTTTTTTGTTATATTATATTTAAACTGGTGTAAATGCATGCATCATGTTGCACAACAGAGCATTTTTTGCATCAAATCAGGCATAGGAGGAGCGTACGAAGTGAAGACGATACTCGTTGTGGACGATAACAGTGTTGCTCTTAATCTTGTCAAAAACATACTGTCGGACACATACAGCGTTATTACAGCCGCGTCCGGTGAAGAATGCATACGCATTCTCGGAACACGCGGATGTGATCTTATACTCCTCGATATCCGCATGCCTAATCTTTCCGGCGTCGAGACCTTAAAGAAGCTTAAGGAGAACGAGCTCACGGCCGAGATCCCGATCATTTTCCTGACCGGCGATACCGATCCCGAGATGGAGCGCGAGTGCTTCGAGCTGGGTGCCTACGACGTTATCAGGAAGCCTTTCCAGAAGACCACGCTGAAGGTCCGCATCAGCCGTACTCTCGAGCTCATCGATCTTCAGAAGGACCTTAAGGGACAGCTTCTCGAAAAGACAAAGGAGATCACGAGGATTTCCCTGAAATCCATGATGATGATCGCCAATACAGTTGATAAAAAGGACCCTCTCGCAGCGAACCATTCGACCAACGTTGCCTGGTTTGCGGTTGAGATCGCGAAGCGCATGGGCTGGAACAGCGACGAGCTTTTCAATCTCCAGAACCTCGCTCTGGTCCATGATATAGGCAATATCTGCGTATCCGACAATATCATCCGCAAGGACGGGCCGCTCACCACGAGCGAATACGAGGCGGTCAAGAAGCATACTTCTCTCGGACGCAGCATTCTTCAGGACCTTACGGTTATCCGCAAGGCCGCGGAAGTCGCCGAGACTCATCACGAGCATTATGACGGCACCGGTTATCCGAACGGACTCTCCGGAGACGCGATACCGATCGAGTCCCGAATCATCGCAGTTGCGGACGCTCTCGATTCAATGACCTCCGACCGTTCATTCAGAAAGAAGCTCGATAATCCCACGATACTCTACCAGCTCGAGAACGGACGCGGAACACAGTTCGATCCAGCCATGGCAGACATCGCGATATCTCTTGTCAAAGAGAATAAGATCGCTCCCGTTCCTTCGGAGCTCGAGCCCGAAGTCGATCTTGCGAGCGAGAGCAGCAAACTCCTGCAGAAGGTTCTCCAGGAATACACGAAGGAAGTCAAGTCCGACGCCCAGAAAGACGCACTTACGGGCCTCTGGAACAGAGCATACACCATTGATTTCCTTAACGAATATCTGGTCGACAAGCGCCACTGCGGCTGCTTCTTCATGATCGATATCGACGGTTTTAAGCACATTAACGATACATACGGCCACATCACGGGCGACAATATCATCATCCAGCTGGCCGAGACCTTAAAGAAGATCGTCAGATCGGACGACATTGTCTGCCGTATCGGCGGCGATGAATTCATCGTGTTCTTCAAGGGCGTTGCCTCGCGTGAGTTCGCTTCCTCGAAGGCCGAGGAGATCATACTTACGCTCGACCGCGATCCGCTCCGGAACAATATCGATTATGTGATCTCCGTTTCGATCGGTATCGCTACCGCTCCTTACGACGGCAACGATTTTGTGACCCTCTACAACAAGGCCGACAAAGCTCTGTATCATGTCAAGGAGAACGGAAAGCACAGCTACCACTTCTACAGCGACGTGATCGGGCATGTACGTTCGACCGCGAAGAGCACGCAGATCGACCTCGAGTATCTGCGCCGCTTCATCAGCGAGCCCGGCAGCAATCCTATCGGAGCTTATCAGGTTAAGTACGATACATTTAAAAAGATATACAACTATATGCTCCGCGCCCAGAAGCGCAGCAAGACTCCCGTTCTGCTCCTTCTGCTGACGCTCAGCGGAGCCGGCGACGAGACGCTCGAGAGCGATATCCTCGATGCATCGCTTGCCTGCCTGAAGGATTCGGTCACGACATCTCTTCGATGCGGAGATGTGGCCACGAATTACTCTTCCAGCCAGTTTATCGTGATCCTGACGAACGCGACCGAAGCAAACGGCTACACCATCGCCGAGCGCATACGCAGTCGTTTCTACAAGAACAGCGATAATCCTACGGTAAGGCTCAACTATGTTATCGACGCTTCTCCTGAAGCCGTACTCAATAAGGATTTCGCGGATCACAACTTCGATGTTGACGCCGACGAGAGCTTTATCGTGGGCAAAAAAACCGATACCGAAGAAACTTTTGACTGACAGATGTTGATTATTTGGGTATCAAAGTGATAAACTACACCGTGTATCCTTTTTGGGTGCACGGTATTTTTTTGAAGGAAGTAATGATATGAAAAGCAGAACAAAAGCAATGATCGCGGCGATCTCGGTCATGTCGCTCGCCACGATCGCATTGATAGTATTCCTGGTCACCAGGATAAACGCAAACAAAAACGATCCCTCAGGCAATACGCCGGATCAGACAAATATCACGGGTACGGCAGCACCGGACGTTTCGGCCGGCACAAAAGCTCCCGAACCCACAGACATAGCAGATAACACCCCCGGCGGCACCGCAACCGAAGACGGGCAGCCTACGGACACTCCCGAGCCTACGGCAGCAGCCACCGCGACCCCCACTCCCGCCATCACGGACGACCCGAACTCTCCGATCAAGGCCAACGCCACGGTCAACGCCTCGGAGCTCAATGTCCGCACGGGTGCAAGTACCGATCATTCCAAGCTGAGTGTCGACGGCAAAAATGTCTCACTCTCGCACGGTGACCGCGTTCAGATCACCGAAGCCGTGGACGACTGGTTCCGTATTCTCGTTGTTGTCGGAGACAAGGCTTACGAGGGCTATTCATACGCTCCCTATATCACGCCCGACAAGGATTCCGGCTTTAAGGGCGTTTCCGCGATCGCAGGCGCCGTATATGTCGAATCGGAGCGCTACGCCGATTATGACAATATCCTCAGGGAATGGTGGTATAAGCGCAACAAGACGCATACCCTCCCCGAGCCCGGATACGCGAATGACATCTCCGAAAGATTTGCCGATTACGACGCATACTACGCCAACACAAAGGTTGCGGAAGGCGATAAGGTCATCTACATAACCTTCGACGCCGGCTATGAGAACGGCTACACCAACATGATCCTCGACACCCTGAAAAAGCATAACGTCAAGGTCTGCTTCTTCGTGACCAACGGATTTGTCAAGGAGGCCCCCGAGACTGCAAAGCGCATGAAGGATGAGGGACATCTGGTCGGAAACCATACAAAAAATCATCCTGTCCTGCCCAACAAGACCGACGAGCAGATCGAGGATGAATTAAGATCGGTTGAAGTTGTATTCAAGGAAAAGACGGGCTATGAGCTCGATCATTTCATACGTCCCCCTCAGGGCGACTTCAGTGAAAGAACGCTCAAGATCCAGCAGGATCTCGGCTACAAGACGATCTTCTGGAGCCTCGCGATCCCGAACGACTGGGACAATTCAAAGCAGGACAGCGTAGACTCCCTCGGAAGGTTCAAAGAGGACCATCACAGCGGCTGCATCGCACTGGTTCATGCGAATTCCAGCGCCAATGCAAAAGCTCTCGACAGCATACTGACCTTCCTCGAGAATGAAGGCTATCGCTTCGGAACGCTCGACGAGCTGAAATGAAGCAAAAAAACGGCGGGACTGTCATTCAGGCAGTCCCGCCGTTATTCATATCCGGCGTTATACTCTCTTCTTTGCCTCTTCGACCGCCGCTATCACGCGGTCGCACC
Organism: uncultured Clostridia bacterium; assembly: GCA_947304065.1. Classification (GTDB taxonomy): domain Bacteria; phylum Bacillota; class Clostridia; order Lachnospirales; family Lachnospiraceae; genus RUG11977. Next base: position 12,034 of record CAMZAI010000025.1, read on the forward strand.
AGGCGTCAAACTCAGGGTCTTCCTTCTGGCACTCCTCCGGATGGGAAAGAACATAATCGAGAGCGATCTTTACGCCCATGTCAAATCTGACATTCGTTCTCATGTCGGGAACGACGCGCTTCAGTTTCGAATTGTCAAATATCACGGATACGGACTTGTCGCCGAGCAGGGCTCCCGTAAAGTCATAGCCGTACTTGTCTCCGACCGCTCTTAAGAAATCCGTGGAAACATGATATGCATTCAGTTTGACTCCGAGTACATCCGCTATCGTATTATAAATCTGGTCCCAGGTCAGAGCTTCGTCCGATGTGATCTGGAAAGCCTCGCCGATCGCGTGCCTGTTGCCCATGAGTCCTGTATATCCGATCGCGAAATCCGCGTTCCATGTCAGTGTCCACAGGCTCGAACCGTCGCCCTGTATGATGACGGGCTTACCCTCGCGCATTCTCTTGATGACCTGCCAGAAGCCGTTCTTTCCGTGAACTCCGAGCGGTACGCTGCGCTCGTCGTAGGTATGGCTCGGACGAACGATCGTTACGGGGAAACCTTCTTCCCTGTATTTCTTCATCAGGAACTCCTCGCAGGTGATCTTGTCGCGGGAGTACTGCCAGTAGGGATTCGCGAGCGTCGTGCCCTCGGTGATGATGTAGTTTGCCGCAGGCTTGTTGTAAGCCGACGCCGAACTGATATAGATATACTGTTTTGTTTTTCCGGCAAAAAGCCTGTAGTCGCGCTCAACCTGCGATACATGGAACCCTATGAACTCACCGACAACGTCAAAGGTCATATCGCCGAGCTTTTCGCGGACAGCAGCCTCGTCATTGACATCGACCGTGATCGTGTGCACGCCCTCCGGAAGCACTGAGTTGCGGTTGCCCCTGTTGAGCACCCATACGTCCCAATCCAGTTCATTTACAAGTCTTTTCACGATCGCGGTGCTGATCGTTCCCGTTCCGCCGATAAATAATGCTTTCTTCTTCATGTAAACCCCTTTCTGCGCCTCAAAGCGACTCACAGTCCCAGACATAGCTGCTTATCACGCCGGGCTGTGCTATAACCTCTGCAATGTATTCGGTAACCGTTTCAAAATCCTCCCACAGCACAACCTTCCTCGCAGGGAACGTGCGTCCGCTCACCGTGTCGCGCAGCGCCTGCACCTGCTGCCTTGTATGGAGTACAACGCGGTTGGGATGGTGGCTGCCCTTCACATACCTGTACAGGATCATCGAGCCGTCATCGTACGTAAACAGCGAGGTGTCCCTGCCGCTCGCGTAGGTTGTATTTCCTTCACCGTTCAAGACACGGCGGTAAACGTCCATTGCCGCGCCCGGGATCCTGTATAAGTCGGCATCGTTCTCGGGAACGGACAGGATGTAAAGCCTGCCCCTGCCGTAGGTGCTCCGCAGAACCAGCGTCGTATGCAGATCTCCGTCTCCGCCGTTGAGCAGCGACCACGAAGCGTTGTTCCCGTGGACGATCTCGGGGAACAGGATCGGCGCGCGGTTGTCGATGTATCCGGCAATATCTCCGGTGATGCCGTAGCGCGTGACACTGTACTTTCTTCCGGTAAGTCCTGCTTCGGTGAGACCCGCTGCCCTCAGCTCTTCTCCCATCCTGCGCAGGAATCCGGTCGTGATCACGGCGTCGCCGCCGTTTTCAACATATTTCTTAAGCTTCGAAATAATGTCCGAGTCTCCCGCCGCGGTCTCCGTAAGCAGCATTCTTGCCGCCTTTTCGGGGAATACCGGCGTGGTCTCGATCGGAAGTCCGAGCATTCCGAGCCTCATCTCCAGGTGATTTTCACCGCAGGCTTCATGCGGTATATAGGTCGGGATCCCGACGGGAAGTCCCACTCCGTCTATGATCCTGTCTATCTTTCCGAGCTGGAGTCCCATCGCGCAGACACAAGGATTGTCCACGAGATCGCTCCACATGAAGTGCATCAGTTCCTTCGCCTTCGCGAACGCGGTCAGATACGCCTGCTCGATATATCTGTCCGCCGACCAGCACTGATAGGTGTCGAACCAGCCTCCGCCGCATCTTCCGGGCCATGCATTCTCGAGGAATCTAACGAGCGAATAGCTCAGGTACTCGGGCAGATGCTGATCCGTATATGCAGGGCTTCTGGTCTCGGTGCCGATGTAGGTCGCGTCAAATATCGTGTCCTGAACTCCGGGAAGATATCCGGTAAAATGGAAGGACTCTCTCCAGTTCGGATACTTGATGATCATCTTCACGCGCGGATTTACGGCCTTCGCGGGACCTACTATCAGGTTCTTCGAGACATCGGTCATCAGCTCGCGCCTGAAGGTCACCCAGTCTCGGTCTCCCTTTTCTTTGATACACCTCTCGCATGTGCAGTTCGTGAAATAGAAATCGTCGAGGATTATCTCGTTGAACATGGATGCCGCGAACTCGGATATTTCCTTAAGCCGCGCCCGCATCGCGGGATCCGTATAGCAGAAAGTATTGAAAAGCCTGCGTTTTCCGGTCTCTGCGCCCTCGAAATCATCGATGGTCGTGGTGATCGCGCCCGATACCTCAACGCCCTTTTCCTCAAGATATGACCTGATCATCGAAAGCTGCTCTTTCTTGACGTCGCAGCCTCCCCTGTGGGACTCAAGATAGACCTTGTCGAGCCCTATATATTTCTCAATGAAGGCATAGTCCTTCTCAAGTCTTTCGGGCGTCAGTCCCTCCGCCACTTTGGCGGGAATGTACGTAACAGTTGTGAAATTTTTAAAATGCTTCCCCATAAACAAACCTCCGTTCCGCATTAATTATACAATCCGGAGGCTGCACGAGGTCAATGTATTATATTGCCGCAAAACTGTAGTATCGGCATACTACAGCCATTTTTTCTTTTTGAAGAAGATCAGGCAGAGGACCACGATCAGGATGCTCACGACGATGACCGCCGGATATCCCCAGACGGAGTCGAGCTCGGGCATATACTTAAAGTTCATGCCGTACCATCCGACGATCAGTGTCAGGGGCATGAAGATAGCCGTTACGACCGTGAGCACGGTCATGATGCGGTTCTGTCTGACGTCGAGGCGTGACTCATAGGTGTCGCGGATCTGGCCCGCATAGTCGAGCAGCGAATTAACGAGATCGAAGAGCCTTGATACCCTGTTCGAGAAAAGCCTGAAGAAGCGGATATTCTCGGACTTGAAGAAGTTGTTCTCATTCTCCTCGAGTTCCTGCGCAAGGTCGATCAGATGGTCGTAATGGATCCTGAGGTCGCGCAGCTCGCATCGGATGTCGCCCAGTCTCGTGATATCGGGATCCGAATCGCTGTCAATATCCCTGTCGATCGCATCGAGCTCCCTCTCGTATTTCTCAAGCAGCGCCAGATCATCATGGATGATCGCTTCAAGGAAATCGTATATGAATCTCTCAAGGCTGGGGAAACGCCACTTCTTCGTATCGACGACCTTTTTGATCAGCTTCGATACGGTGTCCCCGGGATCGATGAACACGATACCCTTCTCATCCAGCGCGAACGCGAATTTCTGATATTCGCCGAAGATATTCTTCCTGTCGGGTATCGCAAAGGTACCGGTGACCGAATCATAGTTCACCTCCGCCTTCGTGGTGTGGATATCGAACACGTCAATGTCCATATCTATGCCGAGTTCAAAGTCTTCGCGCCCGGCCTGCCACTCCTGCGGGGTAAGGACAGCCACATACTGCTGCTTCTTTTTCCCGGTACGCAGCTCAGGTCCCGCGCACTCTCTTAAGGTACTGTCGATCACGTAATACATCGGAATCTCCTTCTCACAGACACACGGGACGGTCCTTCCGTCTGTGAAAGGGCCGTCCCCTAAACGTTTGAAAAGCACATAAACATGCGCCTTTCAAGGCATTACATGTACTTCAAAAGCTCATTTCGAACACTGTTCAACCACGCTCCGTCAAGGCTGAAGTTCATCTCCCTGAACGACCACGCCGAACGTGCGATGTTATATTTAACCAGAGCCGCATTAATGTCCTTATACCAGTTGATCAGCTCTTCGGGCTTTGCCAGATCGATGACTCCGTACTCGCCGCAGTAGAGCGGAACGTTGTTCTTTTCCGCGATGTCAACGGCGGTCTTGAACATTCTCTCGAAATATCCGGCGTCGAGCAGCGCATCGTCCGCTCCTGCCTCAAATTCGCCCGCGAAATCCCCGCCGAACAGTTCATTCGAACGCTCACGGTAGATGCGGTAGGTATCGGGATACTTAAAGCTGTACTTTTCGGGCTCGCGCGGCATCGTCTTGATCCAGTACGCTCCCTGATGCGTAAATACGATCGGGCTGTAGCAGTGGAACGTGAATACCGTGTTCTCGTCAACGGGTACGTCAAGCAGGGTCAGGCCGTAAATGCTGTCGTTAAAGATACCGCCGACCACGATCCTGATGTCACGGTTCTTTTCCCTGATGGCCTTTATCGTCCTGGTCGCGATCTTATTCCAGGGATCCGTGAATTCCTTCGAGGTAACCTCGTTCAGGAGCTCAAAGCAGACAAAATCTTTATTCTTCGCATATCTGTCGGTCAGCGCGCACCAGAGATCGACAAAGATGTCCTGCAGATTCTCGCTGTAGAAGAACTGGCAGTTGTTCTCATCGTCGAATACATAGCCGTGCGCCTTGTGCAGGTCCAGGATCATGTTGAGACCATACTTTTTGCACCATTCCATGCAGGAATCGAGATAGGCCAGACCGTCCTCGCGGAGCGTTCCGTCCTCGTTCTGGATGACCTCTGCGTCAACGGGCACGCGGACATGGTCGAGCCCCCAGCCCTTTATCGTTTCAAAATCCTTCTCGGTAATGAAGGTATCGTAATGTTCCTTTGTGTAGTTGTTCCCGCACTGCGACAGCCAGCCGCCCAGGTTCACTCCTTTAAGATAACCGTCAAAATTTCTCATTTGTCCTCCTTCCGCTTCGTTCCGGGCATTCGCAGCTTCGCCTTCGGCGAATTCTGACCTGCACCTCCATACGTACTATTCACACAATAACAAATCCGAGTTTTATTGGCAAGAAAAAAACTGTTTTTATAAATGCCTTTTCGCTCGGCTTTTCTCTTGAATCCCCAAAAGTTCTGTGATAGAATCAATATGCTTTTGGATATGTTACAAAAACATAAGGAGGAATATATGATCTACTCAACAGAAGTTAAGAACATGTGCCCTGTTACACAGGGGGTACATCACGGCGCAGCGCCCATCCCCGAGGAAGCGAAGTGGGTTAAGGCGAAAAAGGTTGAGGATATCTCCGGCTATACCCACGGTATCGGCTGGTGCGCACCTCAGCAGGGAGCATGTAAGCTCTCGCTCAACGTAAAAGACGGCGTTATCCAGGAGGCTCTTGTAGAGACCATCGGATGCTCCGGCATGACTCATTCCGCAGCTATGGCAGCCGAGATCCTTCCCGGCCTTACCATTCTCGAGGCTCTGAACACAGACCTTGTTTGCGATGCGATCAACACCGCCATGAGAGAGCTCTTCCTTCAGATCGTTTACGGAAGAACACAGAGCGCATTCTCAGAGGACGGCCTTCAGATCGGCGCAGGTCTTGAGGACCTCGGCAAGGGAACCCGTTCCATGATCGGTACCACTTACGGTACTCTCGAGAAGGGTCCCCGTTACCTTGAGCTCACGGACGGCTACATCACACACCTCGCACTCGACGAGAACGATGAGATCATCGGCTACAAGTACGTTAACTTCGGAAAGCTTATGGATTTCCTGAAGAAGGGTGAAGAAGCCAAGACAGCTATCGAGAAGGCATCGGGCCAGTACGGCAGAGTAGCCGACGCGGTTCGCCTTATCGATCCCAGAAAAGAATAAGCACAGGAGGACAATTAAAATGGCATTATTTGAATCATATGAGAGAAGAGAGCCTCAGATCCTTGCTGTGTTAAAGCAGTACGGCATCTCTTCGATTGAAGAATGTAAAGATATCACTATGGCTGCCGGCATCGATGTTTACAAACTCATCGAAGGCATCCAGCCCATCTGCTTCGAGAACGCAAAGTGGGCATACACCGTTGGCGCGGCTATCGCCATCAAGAAGGGCTGCCGCAAGGCAGCTGACGCAGCGGCAGCTATCGGCGAAGGCCTCCAGGCTTTCTGCATCCCCGGCTCCGTTGCCGATACACGTAAGGTTGGTCTCGGACACGGCAACCTCGGCAAGATGCTCCTTGAAGAGGACACCGAGTGCTTCGCTTTCCTTGCAGGTCACGAGTCATTCGCAGCCGCTGAGGGCGCTATCGGTATCGCAGAGAAGGCAAACAAGGTTCGCCAGAAGCCTCTCCGTGTTATCCTTAACGGTCTCGGAAAAGACGCTGCACAGATCATCTCCCGTATCAACGGCTTTACTTTCGTAGAGACCGAGTACGATCCTTACACCAACACTGTTAAGGAAGT